>CAZGUN010000038.1:0-5782 GCA_964529125.1 uncultured Candidatus Saccharibacteria bacterium | reverse complement strand
TTGGGCTTGTTCAATCTGTGTGGCTACACGAGCGGGCTTAAAATGTTATATTAGCTTGTATGCAGGGTTACATAGTTTCCTTTCAAGATAATTTATTAAAAGTTAGCCTGGCCGGAAGCGATTTGAAATCGCAAAAAAAAGTAAAAGGCAGTGTTACCGACACGGCTTTAATCGCAGAAGAACTCGGGCAACTGCTTCTAGAAGGATTTGGACCAAACCCAGCAAGACTCCCTCTAAACTTTTTAACAACCCCCGGCGATATTTACCTAAACTTCCTAACGATAGATAAAAATGCTGGGGGAGTAGAGCTTTACGACATAGCTAGAGAAAAGTTGGTAGCGCAGGGCCTTAATATAGAATCTCTCTACTTTTCATATCAAAAAATTGCACCTTTTGTTTACCAACTTGTAGCGATCAAAAAAGAGATCCTTGACGCTTATTTGCAGATAGCAAACGAGATGGGGTTTGAGCTAGGCTCTGTTGTTCCGTGGGTGTTACTACTGCCAAAGTATATTTCAAAATCAGGGGAGCCTGCTATTTTTGTTTTGGATAATGGGGAGCACAAATACTTGGCTTTATCGGAACTTGGCGGAATCTACCATCTTGGACCTTTAGATCAAACTAAGGTAGCAGGAGAGCTTGAGGAATTGATACAAAAGCTGTCTGTTTATCAGCGAAACACACCAATTACAAACATCTACACCTTTAATATTCCTGATTTAAAGATGAGTAAGAAGTACGATGTTAAAGAGATAGGATTTAAAGATACTCATGCCCTTGTTGAAAATGAAGTTACAGACGAAACTTTGCTAAACTCGCAAGTTAATTTGTTAAACCTTTTGCCCCGACCAGAACCTGAAAAAGGAATATCACCGCTGATGTATGTTGGAGGTATAGTTGCGGCAGCTTTGCTCGTTCTGGGGATTTTATGGCTTGCGAGAGTTAATAAAGATAGTGTAGAGCAACTAACTCAGGAAACTACCGAAACGACCTCCACTGCTATAACCGAGGTAACCGAATCCACCGAAAGCACAGTAAGTGTTCCTGTGGAAGAAGTGCAGACTGAGGAAACAGTGCCGGTTGAATTAAACAAGGCATATCTGCGAATTCGGGTCGAAAATGGTACTAATGTAGGTGGTTTAGCAGGAAGAACTCGCGATCATTTAGTTGAAGCCGGATACGAAGTAGTAAGCATTGGGGATGCTGGGGACTCTGATCATGTAACTACAGTAATTAGTTTTACGCCGGCCAACGCTATTTATAAAGATTTGCTGCTATCTGATCTGGGCGAATTATTTGGGGACATAGAAGTTCAGGAGGATTTAGGCGACGATTTGGGTTATGACGTTTTAATAATTGCCGGTAGCGACGATGGACAGTAATACTCTTAATTTCCAATGTGCCAACTGCGGTGAAAAGGTGGGCTACCAAGCTTGGGGCACTAAAAACCGAAATCATTGCCCGTACTGTTTGTTTTCCCTTCACGTTGATGAAGAGGTGGGTGACAGAAAATCGTCTTGTGGTGGTTTAATGCCGGCTATTGCCAAAATCTACAAAGAGGATGGCGAAGAGGTTTTGGTTCAAAAGTGCGAAAAGTGCGACGTGATAAGGAAAAACAGGGTAGCTGGCGACGATTCTTTTGAAAAGGTTGATAAACTCCCGGTGGTTGCAGACCTTGAGTCTTTGTAGTAAGATTTTCCTGTCCCGAAGGCAAAAACATGCAGAAATACGCAATAGTACAAATTGACGGAAAACAACATAAACTAACAGAAGGCCTAGAAATCAGGCTAAATAAGCAAAATAAACTTAACTTTGAAGTTTTGCTTTATTCAGATGGAAAAACTGTGATGTTTGGAAGCCCGTTTTTAAGCGATGTTAGTATAAAAGCCAAAATAGTCCGCGACATGAAAGCACCGAAGATTTTAGTTGGCAGATTTAAGTCAAAATCCAGATATCAGAAAACAAAAGGTCACAGACAACATTTAAGTGTTGTTAAAATTGAGTCTATTGGCAGGACTTTGGAAAAAACTGTCGAGAAGGTTACTCCGATAAAGCCTGTGACAAAATCGCCAGTTAAAAAAACTACAGCAAAAACGGTTGCAAAGAAGCCAACAAAAGCAAAAAGTACAAAAGTTAAGTCTGCAAAGGGTAAATAATCAATGGCGCATAAGAAAGCCGGCGGAGCTAAGGCAAGACAGGGCGGAAACGTTGCAGGAAAGAGACTTGGACTTAAAGTTACTCATGGATCAGTCGTAAAGCCAGGCCAAATTTTAATTAGACAGCGCGGACGAAAAGTTGTTCCTGGCGATAACGTTGGCATGGGTAAAGACTTCACCCTCTTTTCAAAAGTTGTGGGGATTGTAGAGTTTAAAAATATCAGCAGAAATAAAAGAAAAGTTATTGTTAACGAACAAGCCTAAAGTTAGCTATAGGCGCGTACACAAGTAAGTTTCGTCCCACTATTAAGTTTTTCTCCAACGGACCCCAATTTCTAGAATCTAAGCTGTCGTCTCTATTATCTCCCAAAACTACATAACTATTGCTCGGAATTAAGAGTGCCACATTGTCTGGAATAGATACTTTTCCTAAAGTCACGTTTTGCTCAAATAAATAAGGCTCATCTAAACTTTCACCATTTATAAAAACGTTGCCGTTTGATATTTCAAAAGTTTCGCCAGGAAGCCCAATAACCCTTTTTAGTAACAGAGTACTATGATTTTCAGGGTGTTTTACTATAACCACGTCGCCGCGCCCTATTTCCCGGTATTTTAGTGAAACTTTTTCAACAAGAATTTGCTCACTGTCATGAAAGTTCGGAAGCATTGAATTTCCCGTTACGACAAGTGGTTGCATCAAAACAAACAGACTAAAAAACAAAACAAAAATCCCTACTACGAAAATAAATAAAAGATCTAATAGTATTCTTGATAGCTTGTTCATATGTGATATCTTAGTAAGGCAAGGGTCTGTAGCTCAGCTGGTTAGAGCGTTGCATTCACATTGCAAAGGTCCCTGGTTCGAGCCCAGGCAGGCCCACCAAATAAGTCTAACCTAGTTTACAGGTAAAAACTCCTCTTTTATTAAACCCCACAGTTCCTGATAACCCCCATCGTACCCTAACGCCCAAATTCCAACCCCCGCAAGACCGGCGTTTTTTGCAAACTTATACTTAGCTCTAATTGAATCCTCATCCTCAAAATATACTTGACGAACTGTGCCGTATTCTTCATTGAGGTAGGTAAAGTATGGAACTTGGGCAATTTCGTCCCATTTAATTTCGGGGTTATATTTTAGCTTTGTGTCGGCAATAGTTGCGTAGGTTTGAGAAATTGAAAAGCCGAGTATGTCATCACCTGGAATCCTCTCAGCCTGTGGTGAGCCGTCTGTAACTAACCAGTTATATCCGTAGTATGGAACTCCAAGAATTAGTTTGTCGGCTGTAGTAAGAGCCAAATAATCTTTTAGCATGGTGTTTAGGTCGTACTCTTGGGTCTCGCCAACCCCGCTAATTGGTGCTATCGGGCCGGAAGTATCTGAAGTTGGGCGGTGAAAATCATAAGCCATTACAAATAAGGCATCAGAGGCGTTGGCTAAAGATGATATTTCGGTGATCCGAGGTTTATATGCGGAGTCCGGAAGTGTTGAAGTTACAACGAAAGATTCGCCGTACTTTGCGTCCAAGCGATTATTCAAAAAGTTTACGAGTTGGCTGTACTTTTGGTTATAGCCTTCCTTAACATCCTGCTCAACAAGTTCGAAATCCATATTTAAATTACTTATTCCTCTAAAGTCTAACTCTCGTGTAATTTCAGAAAGTAAAGTGTCCCAACAATCGCGGCAATCTAAAAATTCGTAAGTAGTTTCGTCGTCGTGAGAAATTATGGTTAAAGCAAAATTTACGTTTTGGGTTTTAGCTTTGGAGATCAATTGTGGTAGTGCATCGTTATTTCGCCAATTGTTATAACCGGGCTCAGCGGTTCCTTCCTCGGTAAGTTTTTGAATTGTTCCGTCAGGGTTAATATGTAGAGCAAAATAGGCAATATCAGTTAGTTTGTCTACTTGCAGGTATTCTGTATTTTCTATCATCCAGTAGGGTAAAAACCCATACACAACGTGGCTTGGCCGAATTCTAGTGTCTTTTGCCGAAAGCACGCTGTACGAAGTACCCAGCGGGTAAAGTACATTTTTTGAAATTTTAATGCTTTTGAGGTACCACGAGGTGCCAAGAAGCAGAAAAATAGTCGAATATATAAAAACTAGGAGGCTTACTTTTAACTTCACCCATGCATTTTAACAAATGTTAGAATTAATGTGTGAGAAAGTTTATTTACCTTGTTTTGGTGCTTTTCCTGATTGGCTTAGGTGTTTACGCTTATAAGTCCCAACGAACAAAAGTTTTCATAAACCCTATTGATCTAGCCCAGTTCAACCAGCTAACACCACTTTCAGGAGAAGCTTGTAAACAAGAAGATGCAATTGAATATTTTTACTATCAGGAAGTGCCAGAGGGCGAGAAAAGAAATAATAAATTTGGCTTGTATATTTATCCTGATAACGAGAAGTTTATTGATCTTGCCGATGATTTAGTAAACTCAAGTGAGGGCGACTGGGGTTATGTGCTAATTCCCCACGATATTAATGATGACGATGAGAAAAAGTGGGAGCGGGTATTTTACTTGCTAAACAAAAACCATCTTATTCCTATTGTTCAACTGTGGAACATAGATCCGGATGATTATGAGGATGAAACAAAAGACGCGGCTGAGTTTCTTGACTCGTTTGTCTGGCCAATTAGGCAGCGTTACATAAGTGTTTACAACGAACCCAACGATGCTAAGTTTTGGGACGGGAGTGTTGACCCTGAAAAATATGCTGAAGTTTTAGATTTCACGATTAACACTTTTAAAGAACAAAACGAAAACTTCTTTATGATGAACGGAGGATTAAACGTTAGTGCCTCAACCACCTCAACTTCACTCGAGGCTTTTAGTTACATGGTTAGAATGAACGAGGCCGTTCCTGGAATTTTTGGAAAATTGGATGGGTGGGCATCACATTCTTACCCACAGCCAAACTTTTCCGGGAGTCCGCAGGGAATAGGAAGGTCAAGCATCAGAGCTTATGAAACGGAACTTGATTTTTTGGCTCAAGAGTTTGGGGTTGAGGATATTCCTGTTTTTATTACAGAAACAGGCTGGGTGCACGATGTTGGAAAGGCTTTTAATAGCGGGTATCTTTCGCTTGATCAAGTAGCGGAAAACTTTAAAACAGCGTACGAAGAGGTTTGGCTTCCCGATGAAAGGGTTGTGGCTATTATGCCATTTAGTGTGTGGTATGACACTCCGTTTGATCACTTTTCCTGGGTCGATAATGATTACAAGCCGTATACCCAGTTTCTAGAGGTAAAAGAGATGGATAAGGTTGAAGGAAACCCCGAAAAACTCCAAAAAGCTGACATTTCCTCGTTGGGCTGCTAACCGCTATAATCTTTTTGTTTTATGTTTTCACTAGCTAAATCAACAACCGCAAGAAGCGTAGCCTCCAATACAATTTACCAGGCGCTTGGAAAAGTAGTTACCATGACGGTAACGATAGTCACAACGATTCTAATTACCCGCGTTTTTGGCAGAGAAGGTTACGGAGAATTTAACCTTATGCAGGGGTTTCCCGGAATTTTCTTTATAATTGCCGATTTTGGGTTAAATGCTATTTTTCTTCAAAGAAAAGATTCAGCGGAGTCATTCAAGCATCTTTTATATCTAAGGCTTACCATTGCCGCAGT
>CAZGUN010000037.1:0-5924 GCA_964529125.1 uncultured Candidatus Saccharibacteria bacterium | reverse complement strand
GTATGTGTAGGTTTTGTTGTTGTACTCAATTTTCTCAACGCTCCACCAACTAGAAATAGGGGATGAGTTTACAATTGAGTACAACAACAAAACCTACACATACAAAGTTGAGCAAAAGAAAACTCTAAAGCCAAATGAAGTAAACCCGCTCGGGGGATACAAGCCAAAATACTTAAACGAATCAACTGTTACCCTAATGACCTGCTCACCTCCAGGAACAAAAATAAAAAGGCTTTTAGTTAACGCTGTTTTGGTTGAATAAACTGATACGCTCGACAACAGCTCAGTCCTATAGTACAATTACTACAGCCAACGGCACCGTGACGCCGCCACAATCAATGTGATTGTAGGCAAGGTCAAATTCCGCCTTGGTCAGGAGATGTGGCATGAGCCTTTTGCTTTGGGTTTTGCTAGCACTGATAGTTTTGTCCTTAGCGGGGGGAATCATCAACTTTAGAAAGCGCACACACCTTGCGCGCAAATTGGCCCTGAAGCTGTATGAACAAATTTCTTATGAATGGGCCGCTAAGTTTAAAGGTGGGAATGAGGGTGAAGAGTCCCATCGTTGGAACATGCACTACCATAGGGTCTGGGATTTACTTACGATGTTGTATTGGGGTAAAATTCCGGCGCATGTAATAAACGAAATGAGAGAAATGCATCGACGCCAAACTGAGGGCGGACTGCGCTTCAGGAACCATATTAGCTTGGACAATAGTAGCAAGCTTCCAGGTCGTATGAACGTCTTTCCTATGGATGCTGCTGCGTTGGCCTACAGGGATAACTCTAGCCCAGAAGCCGATATGCTTAGAGACATGATGAAAGAAGCGAACGGAAATCCTGAAGGGATCGATTACAAAAAAGCAGAATAGCTGTAATCGATAAAGGATAAATAAACTAAAAGAGCTGGGTCCCTACCCCGCTCTTTTTTTAGTTTTCATTTTTGAGATTTTGTGGGGTTATTCTGTGACATCCCGTTCAAACCCACTCAAAGCAAGTTTTCGAGGGCCAATTAACAAAACGTAAGCTGCGGCAGAAAATGAGGCAACAGCCATCGTTATACCAAGTAAAGTGTTAGAGCCTGTGGCGGGTACAGTGGATTCGGTTGTTTCGGCAACATCTCCGGCTGCTAAAACTGTTGCTGGCTGGGCATCTACTGGAGCCTCTGCAATTTCACCAAAAACGCTACTTTGGGTCGTAGCGCCCATAACTTCCTCGCTAGCGTCAGCGGCGTTGTAAACCACGGTTGTTTTTCCGCCATCAAAAGTTGCAGAAGAGTCTTCAATATCAATTTCCTGGGAAAATCCGGTGATTAAATAGTAAAGAGCGCCAAAAAGAAGTAGCGATACCGATAAGGTCACCACGAAAGTCTTAAATCCACTTTTTGCTTGTTGTTCAGTATACATCGGCAGGCCTAAGCCCCATCAAATAACTTGTGTCTATTGTACCATCAATGGGTAGGGTGGTTTCAAGTAGATCCTTGTTTACGAAAGTTTCCCGCGAAACTTGCCTTGCCTCAACCCCAACCCATACTAAAGCCGCTATTAAGGTCGTTATTATTATAAGATTTAGCTCTTTCATAGTTTTATAACGTGTAAACCACAACCGTGATTCTTACGTCCGTCCCGCCATCTTCCCTCGTGATTGTTCCCACGTCTGTTATTTCCGCGAACCTTTCAGCGTTTTCCATCGCTCTCACTAACTGCGGCACCGAGCCCAAGCTTCCCGTGAACTCTACTTCGAGTGGAATCTCCCCCTCGGAACTTCCCTGCTGCCTAAACCTTTGAATAATAAACCCCGCGTCCGCCGCGTCTAGCACCAGCTCCTGCAAATACTCTTCAAGCTTAGATTCTTCAGGCAATCTTTTATAAAGCAAGTCTATCTCCGTAACAACCCCACTCATTTTCTCACTCTCGCTTTCTATTTTTGCCACTTTTGTTTCCAGGCTAAGCTTAATATCGCGCAGTTCGGCCAGAAACTTTCCATTTTGGGCCGCGGTTATGGCAAGAGGTCTGATTCCAAAAATCACGAATAAAACCACGGCCGCAATAGCTAACCCAACATATAACCTCACCAAATTTTCTGGCTTTCCTGCTATTTCCCTCTGGTAGGCTGCACCTATATCTTTTGGTATTTTAAATTCGATCAAAATATTACCTCCAACGTTGTCGTAAATTCATTTTCCGTACTATCCAGAGTTGCGGATTGTATAACAACTTCTTTTGCAAAGTTTGCGTTAAAATAATTTGAAATTAGTAGCGCAATTTCCAGCGGAGACTGAGTTCTAACTGTTAGAGATATTTTGTCGTTTTGTATGGAAGTGCTGTACAGAAACACGTTTGAAGGAATTCCGTTTACAAATGCTTCTATGCGCGGGGTGTACTCCACGCGCTGAGATTCCAGTCGCTGCAAAGAATCTGTACGTTTTATAACACCTCTTATTTTTTCCTCGGCCAAAGCTTTGCTTGAAACATTTACCTCCAAGGCCTTAATTTCTACTTGAAGGTTTTTGGTGAGAACTACGGTTCTTGCGTTGTAAAGAGAAAGCGCGACAAAAAGAAGTTGGATTAAGATAATTAACCCCCACGCTACTTTTGATATTTTAAATTGACGCCTTTCACGCGTCTGAAGAGTTTGAAATTCTAGTACGTTTTGAAGGAGGTTAGGGCTTTCAGCGGGATCCTGCTCAAGCGGACTTTTTCTTTGATTTAGCAGGCTTTGTAGTTTCAACTTTAGCCGGTTTAGCAGGTTTTCCGTGGGCAGAGATTTTATTTGCATACCTTGATTTTAGTCTATTTGCCTTGTTTTTGTGAATCGACTTTTCTTTGACTGCTTTATCGAGGGTTTTTTGTAAAATTGTAAGATTTTCTGAAAGTAGTTTTGCGTCCGCTTTTCCATCTTTAATTAAACCACGAATATTTTTAATCGCTGTTTTAACTTTTTCCCGCCAGAATACATTGTGGGTATGTTTTCTTGCCGAACCTCGTATTGCTTTTTTTGCTGATTGTGTATTAGCCACGGCGGTAATATACATTTGCGGGGCCTTTTTGTAAAGTGATCCCATATTCTGTTAAAGTAGGGATTAATGGTTAATAAGATCTTACAAAACGGGGGAAGTTTCTTAATGCGAACCCAAAAAACAATTCTTTCCGCGGCTTTTGTTATAGCCTTTACCTACGGCCTTTCGGCCATTTTAAGTTTAGTACGTTCCCGCCTTTTGGCGGGCTTTTTTGGAACGGATGTTGAGCTTGCGATTTTTTACACCGCCGATAAAATTCCAAGCCTCATTTACTCCCTTTTGGTGGTAGGAACCATCTCCACAGTCTTCATTCCGGTTTTCACAAACATCCGAAAACAGGATCCGGTTCAAGCCTGGAAAACAGCGTCGTCCATGATTAACATAAGCATTTTGGTTTTTGGATTTTTGGGAATTTTGGTCTATCTACTTGCACCCACTTTAATTAACGCCCTTTCTCTTGGAAAGTTTACAAGTGACCAGGTTAGGCTTGGCGCAAACTTAATGCGCATAATGATTGGCGCGCAGCTGCTTCTAATTTTAAGTAGTTTTATCACCAGCCTTTTGCAGTCTTTCAAATATTTTATTTTGCCAGCCCTTGCTCCAGTTTTGTATAACCTTGGAATGATAGGCGGGGTTATGTTTTTAACGCCCAGGTACGGAATTTACGGTCCGGCGTATGGTGTAGTTATTGGCGCAGTTTTGCATCTGGCTATTCAAATCCCGCTTGCCAGAAAAATTAACTTTGATTACAAATTGCTTTTGGATTTTAAGGACAGAGGCATAAAAGAAATCTTTTCGCTCATGCCCTCAAGAATTTTTGGATCGGCACTGGTGCAAACTTCAACTATAATTAATAACTCCTTGGCAATTTTGGTTTCAACTTCGTCAGTTGTTATTTTCAGATTTGCTGATCAACTACAATCATTCCCCGTGTATTTGTTTGGAGCCTCTATTGCTCTGGCCGCCTTGCCAACCTTATCCTTCGAAGCCGATGAGGTTGACCGCGTGAATTTTAAGAAAACTTTTCTAACATCTTTTCACCAAATGATGTTTTTAGTAATTCCGGCAAGCGTAATACTGCTTATTTTGCGAGTCCCCCTTGTGCGTTTGGTTTTTGGTGCGGCAAACTTTCCGTGGGAGGCAACGGTTAAGACTTCCTACACCCTAGCTTTTTTTAGCATTTCAGTTCTTGCCCAAAGTTCTGTGTATTTGTTGACCCGCGCGTTTTTTGCCCTCAAAGACACCGCCACACCCGTTAAAGTAAATGTTTTCAATATGATATTTAGCACAGGCCTTTCGCTTTTTTTGGTTCGATACTTAGGGCTTGGAATTTGGGCGGTGGCTTTTTCTTACTCGATGGCGGCTTGGATTGATATGCTTCTTCTGCTGGTTTTACTTGGAAAGAAAATTGGTGGTTGGGAATGGAAGGCGCTTATAAAGCCTTTTATAAAAATAAGTTACTCAGCAATTTTCATGGCGATTATTTTGTACGTTCCGCTAAAACTTTTAGATCAGTTGATCTTTGACACCACGAGAACCCTTTCGCTCATTATTCTTACGGCCATAGTCACACTTTCCGGCATCGCCTCGTATCTGTTTTTCACATGGCTTTTTAGAGTTGAGGAAATAGAGCTACTCTATAAGTTGGCTAGGAGACTTAACTTGTCTCGTCAGCCTGTTGTAGAAAGTGTTCCCGAAGCTATACAAGGCTAGTTTTGCTAGAATCCCACTGTGAAACAAGAAAATATTAGAGATTTTTGTATTATTGCGCATATTGACCACGGTAAGTCCACACTTGCGGATAGGTTTTTGGAAATGACCAAGACCATTAGTATGCGTGACATGACAGCCCAAACTTTAGACAGCATGGAGCTTGAGATTGAAAAAGGCATCACTATAAAGCTCAAAGCTGTCCGCATGAGTTATTCCATAGATGAAAAAGATTACCAACTAAACCTTATAGACACCCCCGGACACGTGGATTTTTCTTACGAAGTTTCCCGTTCTCTTGCTGCGTGCGAAGGCGCAATTTTAGTTGTTGACGCAAGCCAGGGAATTCAAGCTCAAACAGTTTCGAATGTTTATAAGGCACTTGATGCAAACCTAACGATAATTCCGGTTCTAAATAAAATTGACTTAAATATTGCTGAAGTTGAAAAAGTCACAAAAGATTTAGTTGAAACATTTGGTTTTAAAGTCGAGGAAATCTTAAAAGTTTCTGCGAAAACAGGTGAAGGTGTAAAAGAGTTGTTAGACGAAGTAGTAAAGCGAATCCCGCCGCCCCAAGGCTTGTCAGATAAACCTACCCGCGCATTAATTTTCGACACTTTTTATGATGAGTTTTTGGGAGTTGTGGCAATTATTAAAGTTGTTGACGGGCGTTTTGATACAAATCTTATTTCAACGCGAAAGAAAATTAAGTTTTTAGCAACGGGTGCCGTTTCTATTCCTGAAGATGTTGGAATTTTAGTTCCAAAAAGAAAAAGCGGTGTAAGCTTGGAAACAGGTGAGGTGGGCTATATTGCAACGGGACTAAAATATATTCAGGAAGTTAAAGTTGGGGATACGATTGCTTTGGAGAGTGAAGTTTCTCACGGAGGTGTAGAAATACTACCAGGTTACAAAGAAGTTAAGCCTTTTGTATTCGTAAGCATATTTCCCTTGGAAAATGATAAATTTCCGGAACTACGCGAGGCTTTGCAAAAACTGTCGCTTTCGGATTCCGCACTTTCCTATGAGCCGGAAAGTAACAGCGCGCTTGGGTTTGGATTTAGGTGCGGGTTTTTGGGTCTTCTGCACGCCGATATTGTTCAGGAAAGGCTTGAGCGCGAGTACAACCTGGAATTAATTGCCACCACGCCTTCCGTCGAGTATCAAATTTCCCTAACTGACGGCACCGAAACTT
>CAZGUN010000036.1:0-6228 GCA_964529125.1 uncultured Candidatus Saccharibacteria bacterium | reverse complement strand
TCGGAACCAATTTGGAAGATAGCCAAACCGTAATCAAGACGGCTGAAGACTTTGAAAATGTTTTTGCGGCGGTTGGAATTTATCCTCACGAAGAAATTGAAACGCCGATTGAAGAAGCGCTCCAGAAACTTCGCAGACTAGTTGACTCTTCCAACAAAGTTGTGGGAGTCGGTGAATGTGGATTTGATATCGCAACAGAAACTGTAGATGCCCAAAGGCCCTTAGATGAGCAGCGCATACTTTTCGAAAAGCAAATTGAGCTTGCGATGGAAAAAGACTTGCCGTTAATAATTCACAATCGAAACGGAGACGCGGAAGTCTTAAACTCCCTAAAAAGATTCGCAAACATTACCAGCGCAAATCCAACGGGCGTGGCCCACTGCTTTACCTCAACCTGGGACTTTGCCAAGCAGCTTTTAGACCTAGGCTTTTACATCTCTTTTTCCGCAATTATTACCTACCCTTCAGGAAAAGCTCTCTGGGAAACCGCTCAAAAGGCTCCACTGGACAGAATCTTGGTGGAAACAGACGCGCCGTTCCTTTCGCCGCAAGGCCTTAGAGATCAGGTAAATGAGCCCAAATATGTTAAAATGACAGCGAAAACACTAGCTGACATCAGAAACATCAGTTTCGAAGAATTAGCTAACGCCACATACGAAAATTCCTGCCGTTTATTCAAAAAAATGGCTGCTCAACCAACTAAAACATGATTGCTCAATTAGTAGGAAAAAGAGAATCAAAAGTTAGAAGACTTTTGGAAATACTCATCGGCCTGGCAACATGGTCTTTGTTTTTGTCGCCTGTTTGGCTAGGACTTTTAGCCCCAAAGATAATGATTTTTTACATTACTTTTCTTACTGTCTTTTGGTGCTACATGGCCGTCAGACACACCATCGGGGCAATATTAGGTTATTCCAAATACAAAAAGGAGATAATAAGGGACTGGGCGGATGAATGCGAGAAGCTGGACTTCAAGACCCTGCCGGATAAAGCAACTCTACCGCCTTCCCTTAAAGAGACAAAACATTTTGTATTAATTCCCGCAGTTAATGAGCCCGATAAAGTTCTCCTTGGATCCATAGCTTCGCTTATATCCCAAGCTTATCCAATAGACAGAGTAACTTTAATATTTACCATCGAAGAAAAATTTGCCGAAACTACTATTCCAAGAATAAAAACTTTACTCGCGAGTAACATAGATAAATTTGAGGAAGTTTTGTTTGAAATTCACCCGGCGGGTATCCCAGGCGAAGCCATTGGCGTGGCGGGGGCAAACAGGGCGTGGGGAGCAAAGAAGGCTGTTGAGCATATGGAAGCGGCAGGGAAGAATTTGCGTAATTATATATTTACGACTTTTGATGCAGATAGCCAACTTCATCATCAATTCTTAGCAAGACTAACTCATTTGTACTTAACGACGGACAGAAGAGATAACCACTTCTACTCCACCGCCATGCACCTTTTTAACAACAATATCTGGGATGTCCCTATGATGATGCGAATAGAAGCAAACGCCGTGACTCTTGGAAGTTTATCGGACTGGGGAGTTACAAACAGATCTGTAAAAGACACATTCTCATGCTATTCGGTTTCTCTGCAAACTCTACTGGACGCGGATTTCTGGGACGTAAAGCTTGGTGTTGATGACACAATTTTTTACTGGCGCGCGTTTATAGCCAGGGATGGTGATTTTAGCGGGGTTGAGCACTACATCCCTTATTCCGCGGACGCTGTCCAGGCCGAAACGTACTGGAGATCCCACGTAAGCATGTACTTGCAGTTGAGGCGTTGGGGATGGGGCGCAATTTCAGTTCCGCTTTCGCTTACAGAGTTTTTGAAAAACAGAAAGATTCCTTTGAAAAAGAAAATTCTTTGGACAATAAAACATTTGGAAATGCGGGTCGTGTTTTTAAGCCTGGTGTTTTTGATGACGTTTGGAATCACAATCGTAACTTTGGTAAATAGGGACTCCCAGCAAATAAACTTGATTTATAGCCTACCAAGCGTTTTAAGTGTTGTGCTTACCGCTACTATGGTTCTCATACTACCACTTACGATCTTGCGTTTAAAAATAGTTAAGCCCTGGCCACAAAACTGGTCTATCTTAAAAAAACTGCTTTCTCTTATGGAGGGGCCCCTTGTAGTTATCAATCTTTTTACATATTCTCTAATTCCATGGGTGGATGCCCAAACCAGAATGATGCTTGGCATGAAGATGAAAAATTTGTATCACACGCCTAAAATAAGGAGTTAATGAAAGAATTACTTATCAAATTTAAAATAGACAGCGAGCTACGCCTACCGCTAATCTTAAACCTAGCTTTGGTTGTAGCAGAGCTTTTCTATCTTCTTTTAAAATTTAAATATCTGAACGCGCAGATCCCCCTTTGGATGACTTCGGCATGGGGAGCAGATCAGCTTGCTCCGAGGGCTTATATATTTCTGATTCCTTTATTTTCTGCTTTCATATTGTTTGGCGGAGTTTTCTTTATTAATTATGCAATGTCCAAATACCAAAGGTATGGAGAAAGAGTACTTATTTGGATAGTGACTTTGGCAAACATCTTTTTGGCCTATTCGGTGTTAAGAATAATAAACATATCATCTCAGGTTTTTGAACCGCTTTTCGATCCGAGATTTAATCAAGTTCTATTTCCCGCGATTTTTTCATTTTTAATCGTTTACACAATTGCGCCAAGATTTATAGAAAAATTTAAAGCAGACGGGCTGGTTACCGATCCGCAAAAGCATAAGCACCCGGGAATGCTCTTGGACAAACCTTCCGCACGCGGCGGAGGTGTGATTTTTGCGATAGGGGTGTTGGCGGCTTCTGTCTTCTTTGTCAAATTTACCCCGATGATGTGGGGAATATTTATTTCCATGATTTTCGCAACAATACTGGGTTATCTTGATGACGTTCAAAACACCAAACCCCTCGCGAAACTGGCCTGGCTTGAAAATCCAAAGTACAGGTTTTTTCTACAGCTACTGGTTGCTTTGCCTCTTGTAGTTTTTGGCGTGGTTGTTGACTCAATCAATAACCCTCTAAATGGGCCGTTTCACCTGGATGCCTGGACTCTTAACCTTTTTGGAAGCCAGATTCCTGTTATTGCGGTAGTTTTTACCATTATTTGGGTAGTTTGGATTATGAACCTTCTTTCCTGGTCAAACGGCGTGGATGGCCAGTACTCGGGGGTTGTGGGAATCGCCGGTTTGATGATCGCGATAATGACTTTGCGACTTCTGCATTTTGATCCTTCCCAGCGCGACATGATGGAACTCGCGGCAATTGTAAGCGGTGCGGCGCTTGGTTTATTGCCATTTAGCTGGCACCCTTCAAAAATAATGTGGGGATTCGCGGCCACGGCCGCGGGAATTGTTCTGGCGGCAATTTCGGTTGTATCACAGGCTAAAATTGCTACTTCAATAATAGTGCTGACCGTACCATTTTTAGACGGTGCGATAACAGTTACCCGCCGGCTTTTAAAAGGCCAGTCGCCACTAAAAGGAGACCGCGGACATCTGCACCATTTATTGCTGGAAAGAGGTTGGTCAGTGGAAAGGGTTGCAGTCTTCTATTGGGTAACTACAGCAATTTTTGGCATCGCGGGGGTTCTTGCCGCGGACAAAAATCCGATTTTAACGGTTTTGACGGGGTTTGGGTTGGTGGCATTTTTGATCATTTCGCTTAACATTTCGCCAAAAAAGCAACTCGACGAGTTTCTTGAAAGGAAGTAGGTAGCTATCTATACTTTACCAATGATGAATTTTGTTTATCAGATCCTCCGCACAATCCGCCCAAGACAATGGCTAAAAAACCTGGCCGTCTTTGCCGTGCCGGTTTTTCAGGGGCTTTTCTTTGACCCAAACATTTTGCCACTTTCAATCCTAGCTTTTATCTCTTTCTGTTTCCTTGCATCGGGAACCTACATCTTAAATGACCTTGCCGATGTTTCAAAAGATAGACAACACCCAATTAAGAAAAACCGGCCAATTGCTTCCGGAAAATTATCTCCAATGGCCGCAGTTATTGTTATGGTTTCGGCTTACATAGTGGGTCTTTACATAGCTTTTAGTATGATCGGAACTTATTTTGGATTAATTGGAATTGCCTACATCCTTCTTCAACTTTCCTACTCTTTTTATTTTAGAAACACAATAATTTTGGATGCGCTTTTTGTTTCGTCCGGATTTATCTTGAGAGTTTTTGCCGGGGGAATTGCAGTTGATATCTCGGTTTCTTCGTGGCTTATTCTTACAACAATCGGACTTTCGCTTTTAATGGCGTTTGGTAAAAGACGATCTGAAAAAACGATTTTGGAGCAGCATGAACAGGAAGTTGGTAAGTCAAAAACCCGTGAGACGTTAAGGCACTACCCCGATTCGCTTCTCGACAGCATAATTTCAACTTCGGCAAGCTTTTGCCTTATGTCGTACGCGCTTTTTACTTTTCAAACTTCGCCAGAAGCTGGGGCTCAACCAATAACAAGCTTTCTACCAAGTATTTTGAAGGCACCAAAACTTATGATGCTTACAATTCCCGTGGTAATTTACGGGGTTGCAAGATACTTGTATGTTATCTACGAAAAAAAGGAGGGTGAATCGCCGGAGAGAATTTTGCTTTCAGACAGGCCGATGCTTCTTACTGTAATGTTATGGACCGTAATGATTTTCCTAATTGTTTACGTTTTGCCGAATTAAGATTACGGAATTATAACCTCGCTGGATTCGCTAACCTCGCTAACTTCTTCAATGTTTTCTTCCAAGGCTCTTTGCTCCGTCCTGCGAACACTCTGCTCTGATAAAACAGTTGCGTTATTAATCAAAATCTTATTCGCGCCAAAGCTTCCAAACGGAAGACCAAGCAAGACCAAAAACACTGCGAATAATCCTAAGTTACTGAAATGCTTTCTCATTCTTCATCCTCCTCAAAAGTAAGGGTGGCTCCTTCAGCTTTGTCCGAGACTACCCCACCTTCAGGCTCTAGCTCCTTTTCAACGTCCAAAACAAGGAAGTAAGTACCGATAAGCGCCAGGGCCAATGCTGCGTAAAAAACCCAGTTGAAAACAAGCCCCAAGTACCACATTGCTCCGGAGGCCAAAAACATTAGATATGAGTACGAAAGCCAAACCGCGCCCTGTGAGTAAACGTCAAAAGAAGCTTGAATAAATGAAGAGAGCCTTAGCGAAAAAAGTTTTGCCGAAACGCGAGGATGAATGTGCGAGTCGTGAAAAATGTAGGATTTAATTAAAACATACAAAAGACCTACGGCAATTACACACGTCATTGCAAGGGTTGAGTACGAGTTTATGAGTAGGAAACCTTCGGTGTTTTCGTAAACAAAGCCAGCGCCGCTAATCGTCACGCCAAACCCGAAGTAGTTCCCAAAGAAAATCACTGAGGCAATTCGAACCGCCACCAAAACAATGGCAGGCAAAATAGCTTCGTCAACAAGTTTTACTAGTATTCTTGAAAACATAGGCAGGATCAACTACGATGATAGCGAGCCATGAAAACACTGTCAATTAAAGCAATTCCAGCACTTTTCAGAATTTTGGTGTTTTTTACCCCGTTAATCTTCGCGGCCAACACATTTGAGCTCTTTGAATTTCCGAAAATGTACTTTGTTTACATTGTGGGAACAACAATTATTTGGCTTTTTCTCATTACAAGAATCCGCGACGGAAAAAAGGTTTTGTGGCCAAATAAAATTATCTTGATGTTTTTGCTTTTGTATGTTGTAAGTACTGTGCTATCGAGCCACCCATACACTTCGGTTTGGGGATACTACAAGAGGTTTAACGGAGGGCTTGCTTCTGTTTTAGTCTTTATGGGTTTGTATATTGTTGCGAAAAATGAATTTAGCCGCGCGCAAATAAAACAACTTGCCGAAGTTGCTTGCTTATCTTTAATTCCAGTTAGCCTATACGCGATTTTCCAGCACTACGGAATTATTGCAAACATTTGGGGGGCTAACGTAATGGAAAGAGTTACTTCTACTTTTGGTCAGCCTAACTGGCTTGCGGCGTATGTGGTTATGTTAATCCCCGTGATTTTATACCGGGTACTTGAAGCAAAAAACCGTGCTTTTTGGATTATTCTGTACTCACTTGCTTTTACAACTTTATGGCTTACTTACTCACTTTCCGGGGTTTTGGGCTTTGTGGCGGGAAACGTGGCTTTTGGTTATTTAAACCGCGCCAGGTTAAAAACGGCGCTTGTGCCTTT
>CAZGUN010000035.1:0-6288 GCA_964529125.1 uncultured Candidatus Saccharibacteria bacterium | reverse complement strand
AGCTTCTTTTTTAGTTAGCCAACCACCTATTTTTGAAATATCTTTTTCGAAATTCAACATGTTTATTGGTCGGGGTAGCTGGACTCGAACCAGCGGCCTCGCGGTCCCAAACCGCGCGCTCTAACCAACTGAGCTATACCCCGGTGCTTATGGCTTAGGTACGCAGACATTTTATCACGTTACGATGGAAAACTTAGAAAAACTGAATAATTTCTGAAAGGTTTAACTCTAGGGGTTTTGATTCGTAAACGTAACGCGCGTTATTTATCAAATCAACAAAATGCAATTTAAAAGTGTAAGTACAAACCTCATCAATTGCGCAAGGCGTAACAATCCCCTCCTCCGCGTCGGCTTTTATAACATCGTTTCGCGAAATTTCGGAAATTACAAAAGTGTGATTATCCAAAAAGTAAGCCCGGTCAAAATAACAGTTCGCAAGCATTATGCACGACAAAATCTTCGTATCAATTAACGTATCTTCACGCAAGCCGTAATAATGAACCTCGTTTGGCGTGTACCCATCCCGATCTTCATGCCTGTAGTCCAAAAGTTCACGCCCGTTTGGCGAAATAGCCACACCACCAACTTCTTCAAAAGACGCAACGTAACCCACCAGCTCGGCAATTTCCGCCTCTGTTTCAAGTCGCGAAACCTCCAGGAAAGTGGCGTTGTAAACTTCATTTTTATCTTTTAGGGCAAAATCATCAGCCTTAATATCGATGCGCTTTTTTAAGTTTATAATCCATCTTTGAAACCCGCTGCTATCCTCTATTTTCTCGGGAAGTCTTGTGTCGTCAACCTTAGCCTGTTCGATGTAGTTGCTAGCAATATTTCCGGCAACAAGAAGCAATATTGCTGTGAATAATATAGGTGTTAGATTTTTCATGTTTTTGGTGCCCGAGGAGGGACTCGAACCCTCACACCCTTGCGGGTACAACATTTTAAGTGTTGCGCGTATACCATTCCGCCACCCGGGCTTAATTTCTTAGCTTGGCGCCCGTGGAGGGAATTGAACCCCCGACCTCTTCCTTAGAAGGGAATTGCTCTATCCGCTGAGCTACACGGGCTTAACGTTTGTTATTTTACCACTATTTGTTCAGATCTTGGCTGATTTTAGCCGTAATGAGTTTAATACAACCGAAACGCTTGAGAAGGCCATGGCTCCGGCTGCCAGTACAGGGTTCATTAAAATTCCAAAAAACGGATACAAGACCCCCATTGCGACCGGAATGAGCACAACGTTGTAACCAAAGGCCCAGCCTAGGTTTTGTCTTATGTTTCTGATAGTGTGTTTTGAGAGTTTTAGAGCCTTTGGAACTAAAGATATATCTCCGCGCAGAAGTGTAACTCCCGCGGACTCTATTGCAACATCAGTGCCGCTCCCCATGGCGATCCCTATATCAGCAGTAGCTAGTGCTGGAGCATCGTTGATGCCATCTCCCACCATAGCGACAACCCCCCCCAGTTCCCTAATTTTGTCTGCTTTCTCATCGGGTAATACTTCTGCCAGAATCTCCTCAATTCCAAGTTGCTTTGCAATTGCGTTGGCCGTTTCTTTATTATCTCCAGTAATCATTACTGGAGTGATGCCCATTTTTTTCAACGTAGCCACGGTTTCAACCGCATTATCTTTTAAGGTATCCGCAATTCCGATCACAGCCACAGCTTCTTTGTCTATTGCAACAAACGAAATTGACTGGCCTGCCTTTTTATATTCATTAGAGGAACTTTCTATATCCTTTGGCAAATTGATTTTCTCCATCCGCATTAATTTTTGAGTTCCGATAAGAATTTCCCTACCATCTACAATTCCTCGGACACCTAGGCCTGATAGGTCCTCGAATTTCTCTACGTTCTTTAGCTCCTGTCCGGTCAATTCGAGATGTTTAACGATGGCGTCGGCCAGAGGATGGTGAGATTTCTTTTCTACTGACAAGACTGCTGACAATGCAAACTCCTTATCCGCATCGTACCCTTTTGAAAAATAATGATTTTGAACTTCCGGTTGGCCTTTAGTAAGCGTTCCAGTTTTATCGAAAACCACATAATCAACTTTGTTTGCAATCTCAAGACTTTCAGCGTTTTTTATTAATATTCCCAACTCCGCTCCTTTGCCCGTTCCAACCATTATTGAAGTCGGAGTTGCAAGTCCGAGAGCGCAAGGACAGGCAATAATCAGAACCGCTATCAAATTAACAAGAGCGGAAATAAAGGTAGGCTCCGGTCCAAAATTAAACCAGGCCAAAAACGTGATTATTGCAAGTATTATCACTGTGGGGACAAAGTACGAAGAAACAATGTCAACAAGTTTTTGTATCGGAGCCCGCGAGCCCTGAGCCTGTTTTACCATCTCGACTATTTGCGCAAGCATTGTTTCCTTTCCAACTTTCGTGACTTTCATTTCAAAAGATCCGTTTTTGTTTATTGTTGCCCCAACGACCAAATCCCCCACCTTTTTGTACACAGGTATGCTTTCTCCAGTGACCATACTTTCATCGACTGATGAGTCACCTTTTGTAATAACACCGTCAACCGGAATTTTTTCGCCCGGTTTTACAATTAGGATGTCCCCGATCACAACTTCGCTTATTGGAGTTTCAACTTCTTTGCCGTCTCTTAAGACTCGGGCAGTTTTTGCCTGTAGGCCAAGTAGTTTCTTGATCGCGGAAGAAGTCTGCCCTTTTGCCCTTGCCTCCAAATATTTCCCAAGAAGTATGAGCGTAATAATTGCTGACGAAGTTTCGAAATACACATGGGTCTCTATTCCAAACTTCTCAAACCACGAGCCAAAAACTATGGCTGCAATAGAATAAAAGTATGCCACCGAAGTTCCCAGCGCAATAAGTGTGTCCATATTCGCGGTTCTATTTTTAAGTCCGGACCAAGCGCTTTTATAGAATTGAGCCCCAATCCACAGCTGAACGGGTGATGCCAGTAGCAACATGATCCATGGATTTTTCAATGGGGCTGGAGCAAATGGGACCATGGAACCTATGAGCAAGGGAATTGTGAGGAAAGCACCTAGGAAGAGCTTCATCTTGAGGTTTCTTAGCTCTTCGGACTTGATCTTTTCAACCAAGTCCGCTTCCTGACTTTCTTCATTTACAATAATCGCTTTGTAGCCCACACCTTCAACTGCTTTTGAGAACTCTTCGTTCCCGCTGGTTTCGTCGTGCTCTATGGCTGCCTGCTCATTAGCGTAATTGACGCTGGCGGATTTGACTCCTGGTACTTTTTCCAATGCTCTTCCTACGAGAACAGCGCAACTTGCGCAATGCATCCCGGAAACATGAAATGAAGTTCTTTTAATGCTCATGTTTTACTTCCCCAGCCTTGCTTTCCGGTTTCATAAAAAAGAACCAGCAAACGACTAGGATTAAAGCCAAGCCTATCAGGTTAACAATTAGCGTCATGGATAAACGTTGACTGTAACAGGCGGTACCATGCCCATCGTACAGGAAATTTTATACGTACCGGGTTTGGTTGGTGTAAATTCAACTGAATTAAGCCCGGGTTTTAAGTAAATAACATCTGCATACAACCCCTTTGCATATGCAGCCTGGGCGCATCCGTACACCCCGCTATTGTAAATATCGAGTTGGGTTCTTATTCCTGATTTTATGTTGAATTTTCTTGGAAAATATTCAAACCCGGATGCCTCTATCTGTATTAATTGAAGGTCGCCAGTGAATGCGGCAGCTATTGGGGCGGTTTTATCGAAGGACGATCCTATATTATTAAGGCTTGGGAGGCCCAAAACATTAAGTTGTGAATTAAGAGTGTAGAGCGCAAAAAATGAGACTAATAACCCAGCAAAAAGATTAAACTTTTTGGTAAAGGAAAGATTTGAGTGCAGCCGCACACTTGTAAAACTTATTAGGGCAAGGACCGGCAAGGTTCCCAAAGAGAAAGCAAGCATTGAAAGCGCTGCTTGGCTTGGCGAACCCGAGGCGAGTGCGTTGGTTTGCGCGATAAGTGTAAATCCGCACGGAACAAAGAATGTAAGAGCGCCAACAGCTGTAGGCATGTATTTTCCGGTGAACTTTGTGTCGTCGTTTAGATTTTTGGCAAGTCCTTTTGTTAGGTTTAAGCTAAATTTTTTGAACCAGCCAACCCCAACCATCTGAAGGCCCAAGGCAAGCATAACTAGCGACACAGAAACTGTCAGAAGAGATGTGAGGGTTATTGAAATTTTGAAAGTGCTTCCGATTAACCCAAGTACCGCACCCAAAGCTCCGAACGCAATTATTCTTGAGACGTTGAAGTAAAGGAAGGGTTTTATGCTTTGCACGGTATTTGCGTTGTAAAGTTTATTCCAACGACTTGAAAGCGAAAGTAAAACTCCCCCAACTAACGCTGCGCAGCTTGAAAGACCGGCGAGCAGACCAAATACAAAATAAGAAAAAGGTGAGGAATTGGGACTCACCGAGGCTTTAAGCAGGACTCCAGTATTTCCCAAAAGATAAAAGGCTACAATAAATAAACTAAACACACCTACAACCTTCCCAATATCTTGTTTATTTAATTTCGGTTCAACAGCCTTTTTGTCGTGGAAAGTGTAACCTAGGTCTTTAAACATCGAGTTTAGGTCCTCAATACTTGGTAACTTCTGATTATTTGCTACTCTGACTTCAACACAATTGTGTGCTAGGACTGCATCTACTTTTTCAACACCCTTTAGTTTCGCGATATCCGATTCCAGCAAGACTTCGCAGGCGGCGCAATGCATTCCTTGTACGAAATATGTTTTTTTGCTCATTTGTACTTATAAATACTCAAAAGCTCTTCTGTTATTTTCTGTGTGTTGCCTGCTTTTGCCTGTTCAGAAACACAGTGACTAATATGCTTCTCCATAACTACAGAGTCGAAATTCTTTAGTGCTTTTTGTACTGCGAGCGATTGATGAACGACATCTATGCAATACGAATCATTTTCGACCATTTTTTCTATTGCATTAACATGGCCCTTTATTATTTTTATGCGGTGGAGAACGCTTTTCTTGTGTGCGATCATATATCCCCCATAGGGGGATACGCAAATCCTAACATGCGAAGATTTCAAGAGTCAAGAGGTACTTGGTTGGAGCGGCGGACCGGATTCGAACCGGCGACCTTCTCCTTGGAAGGGAGACATTCTACCAACTGAACTACCGCCGCGTACGGGAAATACGATAACACATAATTTACTCAATTTCTCGCAACATCTTCTGTCGCTTACGCTCATACTCACCTTCGGTCATTTTCCCTTTGCGAACAAGTTCGCGCATTCTGTTCAAAGACTTTTCATAATCCCCTAAATCAGTTTGCTGCGGCCGGCCAAATTCCCTTTCGTCAATTCCCGCCATGTGCTCCTGCTGAAGTTTTTGGTCAAGAATCGCCTTTGCCTTTTTAGCTAAGGGTTTCCAAATGTGATGTATGTTTACATCCTGCGCCCCTGAAGAATTAACTATCTGAATTGTCGAAAAGAAAACGCCGGCAATAAGGTTAACCTGCGCAATGTTGCTTGTAGTCATCGTGACCTCCTCAACGTTAAACCACTTTCTTCGGCGTAGGGTAAGGTAATCATCGTAAATTCTAAGGTTGCTTCCAAAGATTGTATGGGCGCGCATCAGGTTGGTTTTTACTTCCAGTAGCAGGTTAGACATTGTTTCTATAGTACAACATTTCGGCCAGTTTGTTCTCAAAAACCCAATCCCCCGCTATAATACACGCATGTCAGAAACTCTTTACGACACAATTATTCTTGGTGGTGGTCCTGCTGGCCTTACTGCGGCAATTTACACTTCACGTGCCCATCTAAAAACCTTAATCATTGGCGGGCGCCCAAGCGGTGGTCAGCTTATTGATACAACCGATGTTGAAAATTACCCCGGCTTTCCCGAAGGCATTCTCGGCCCTGATTTAATAGCTACATTTAGAAAACAGGCAATGCGTTTTGGTGCTGAACATGTTGAAGAAAATGCATCAGCCATTTCAGGTTCAGTAGAAGAGAGCTTTACGATAAAAACTGACGAGAGCAAGGAGTTCAAAGCAAAAACAATAATTATTGCCACAGGTGCTTCGGCCAAGTGGTTAGATTTGGAAAGCGTTCACAAACTTCGAGGCAAGGGAGTTACAGCCTGCGCAACTTGCGACGGATTTTTCTTTAAGGACAAAGTTGTTGCCGTTGTTGGCGGCGGTGATGTTGCGATGGAGGAAGCAATTTATATGACTAAGTTTTCGCCGAAAGTTTATGTTTTGGTTCGCGGCGATCAATCAATGATGAAAGCAAGTAAAATTATGCAAAAGC
>CAZGUN010000034.1:0-6631 GCA_964529125.1 uncultured Candidatus Saccharibacteria bacterium | reverse complement strand
AAAAACATTTTTCGAGTTTAAAACTTTAAAGTCCTGAAAAACAACTCCTATTCTTCGTCTTAATTCCGGCAGTCTGTCGTGAGGAAGATCAAAAATGTTCACCAAACTGCTCACAGCTTCTACATCCAAAGCAATGCTCTCCACCGCTTCAACCTCCCCAACCGCATCTAAACCCTCAAACCAAATCTCACCTTCGGTTGGCAACTCTTCCCTTATCAAAAGCTTAATGAGGGTCGTCTTTCCGGCGCCTGAAGGTCCAACCAAAAACACAAATTCGCCTTTTTCCACCTTAAAGGACACGTTATCCAAAACTCTATCGTCCACATCGTAATCTTTAGTTATATTTTTATATTCAATTTGAGGCATTTTTGATTACTACCCTATCAACCATGAGATAATCTTCATTTCCCACTGTTTTATCTTTTTCACCGTAAACTGTACCGTAATGTCCCTCGGCAATTTCAAGTTTCTGATCTTCGGCTTTTAGTAAAATTACGTCGTTACCGTCTTTATCAACCAAAACATATGAAATTTCATCTTCGAGATGTAAACGTGGTTCTATAAAAGTTACTGTACCTTCGTAAAAAGTCTGTTCGGTGGGTGTATTTTGAGATAGGGCCTCTTGAGCCGCTTTTCTTTCACCAATTTTTCCAACAACATAACCAACACTTAGACCAAGAATAAGAAATGTGAGAAAAATATAAATAAGGAGCCTAGTAAGGCTTTTTCCCTTGTAGTTGTCGAGCAGTTCGGGCATAAGCCCATTATACCTTGTGTGAAAAGTATGGCAAACCCATGCTTGCAAAACATCCTAATAAAGATTATATTAAGCCGGTACTAGTAAACCTGTGTAACCCTGCTTTCCTAGCCCATAAAAACTGAATACTGTTGCGGAAGCAATTATGACCTACTTTGAGATAAAAGCCATAATTGAAGATGGCGAGGGCCCGGTCGGAGGCCACGTAGTTTATCTCTTTAGCAAAGAGAGGAAAATTCTTCTCCCAATTAAAGTTAACGAAAATTCAGCCAGAGAAATTTTAGCCGCCCGCGAACCTTACCACGAACCTCGACCCCATATTCATGACACAACAAAAAGACTTATAAACGCCCTGGACGGAAAAGTTGAAAAAATAATCATAAGCGGCTATGACAATGAAATATTTTATTCATACATTAGAGTGAGGCACGGTGAAAAAGAATTTGATATTGACGCAAAACCAAGCGATGCTATTGCAATTGCACTAAGAACGGGATCGCCTATTTATGTTGAGTCTGCGGTTGTAAATCAAATAGGGATAAATGTTACGCCGGAATTGTTAAGTGAGGCCGTAAGTAAGTTATAGTTTCTCGGAAATGTTTCTGTTGTGCTCTTCTAAAGTTGTGGCGTAGTGAGTAATTCCGTTTTCATCAGTGAGGTAATAGTTATAAGGCGTGTCGGTGTAGTTTAGAACTGCTTCTATTGCTTGCGCGCCGGGGTTAGAAATTGGTGTGGGAGGAAGTCCTGCATGCAGTCTTGTATTGTAAGGGCTATCGTAAGCTAAATCGTCAGCGGTTAGCTCTTTAGGCCACCAAATTAAAAGTCTTGCGTCCTCTTCCGTCTGCAAGGAAGCTACGGCGTATTGCGTTGTAGCATCGGCCCCGAGGGCCTCGCCATTTTTCCAGCGGTTAATTAAGATTCCGGCAACAACAGGCCTGTCTTCTTCGTCAAAAACTTCGCGCTCAACAATTGAGGCAAAAATTACAGCTTCTGTTTTTGTAAGACTGGCTGCTTCTAAAGCTCTTGGAGTTAAAATATCAACGGTTTTTTCTTCAAATGTGACTGCCAAAAGCTCCACAATTTCTTCTTCATCAACATCAGAGTTAAAAAAGTATGTGTCTGGAAATAAAAATCCTTCTTTGTCTTTTGCTAAGGTTAAAAATTCATTGTAATCAACATTTTCGAATTGTTCGCTTGCGGCGAGGGCGTATTCTTCAACCCTCCAGCCTTCGATAAAAGTAATTGATGCATCATTTGTTCCGTGTTGAAAAATTTCGGCAAGTTCCGCAACAGACGCACCTGCTGGAATATTATAAACACCCGCTTGAATTTTTGTGTGCAATCCTTGCGAAAGAAGATGCGCCTTAAAGAGAAAGTCAGAATTTACTAAACCCTGAGCATGAAGCCTATCGCCAATTGACGAAACTGTTTCTCCTTCATCAATTTGAAACTGCGCTTCTTTAAAACCCTGAGCCGGACGGTTGAGTGCAATATTGTAGTAGGTATAAGTTAAGGCTGGCAAAACTACCAAAAGCAAAACAAAACCCAGCGCAATGTAAAATTTCTTATATTTCATGTTTATGGTGTGGAATTTGGAGGAATCGATGTTTTCCATGTGATTTATATTAGCATAAAGCCTTAAAACAGCCTCCACCCTATAGTATTGACAGGGAGGAGAACTTGGTATATAATTGAAGAGTCTTAACCCCACAATAATAGGAGGCTTAAGTGCTTATAGATCTGATAGTATGGGCCATAGTTGCCGCATTCGTTGGTTTTGTGATTTGGATCGGCATCTCGTTGCACATACAGGGCGTGAGGGACAATATAGAATTCGAGAAGAGCCTGAGACGCCGGTCGAAATACATCTCGACTACCAAGTTATCTGATGTGTTCGGCAAGCAAACTAAAAAATGCCGAGATACCAACAATGATGAGAGCTATCTGTATCTTATCGGCTTGGACTAATAAACAAAAGTCCACGCCACATAGCCTCTGGTGTAACACGCAAGTGATATACCAGAGGTTGTTTTTTATTCACTTTAAACTCTTACAAAACCCAAATCGATTCACATAGACTATAAGTTCACTTTAATGTATAATCCCCACGTAGGAAGCAGAACGATCGCTCTTGTTTACAAGAGAGGAAAGTCCAGACTGCGTAGAGCAAGGGGATGGGGCGTAAGCTCCAATTGGTAACAACTGGTGTTTCAAAGGCGAAAGTCTTTGGGAATAGAATCTGAATCAACAGGTTCTAAGAGCAACAGTGACGATGCTTTTTCTAAATTTGCTTTGTCAAACACGGAAAAGTAGTGCAACGGGCAATCCCACCCGCAGCAATCCACGAACGCACCGCCTGAGGCTGCTCGCCGAGGTGCAAAGATGGAGCCTAGATAGATGATCGAAATGGCGCAAGCCAAAACAGAATCTGGCTTATTCGCATCCTACAGAAAAGTTTAACGTGGAGGACCCAACCGAAAGGTTGGGTTTTTCACCAATTTAAGAGTTGTACGTGAGAACTTTTTTTACAATCAGCACCAAAGTCATTGTAAGTGGAACCGCAACAATTGCTCCAACCGCTCCAAAAAGCTGACCACCAATTAGAAGCGCTATCAAAATCACCAAAGGACTAAACCCGGAAACCTTCTGCATAATTTTTGGAACTAAAACACTATTTTCAAGTTGCTGAATTATTAAAAATAAAACAATTACACCTAGACCTTTTGCAGGGGATGCGGCAAAACCTACAATTGCTGCAATAACCGCGGCAATCACTGGTCCTAAAACAGGAACGATTTCTAGTAAGCCCGCTACCAAGCCAAGGGCCAGCGGATAATCAACCCCTAAAACCACGAGCCCAAGAAAACTTACCGAACCGACAATAAGCATAAGAAGTAACTCACCTCTAACCCAGTGTCCAATATTAACCTCAACCTCACCAACAGTCTCGGAAATTAACTGCTTAGTTTTCCCTCCAAACATTCCAATAAAAAGCCTTTTCAAATTTTCCCAATCTAGAGACATATACAACGATAAAAATAGGACACTCATAACCGCCACTATGTTAGAAAAGAATGAAAAAGTCTGATCAACAATATTCCCGGAAAGATTTGAAAGTTGCGGAATAACATCCTGAATACCGAGTTCAAAGTTCTCCAGGCCAGGAATCACAGCAAAAATACCTGACAAGTTAAGTAAAAGTTTTTGAGTTTGCGAAACTACGGGCGGCAAACCAATTGTAAAAATAAACACGATAGAGGCTATAAAAAGAGTAAACGTTAAAGCAACTGCAACACCTCTGCTTAAAAGTTTGTTTAAAACTGTCCGTTTTTTGAAGTACTTAACGGCGGGCTCAAGCGCCAAAACAACAAAGAGAGAAATTAGAAGAGTAGCAAAAATTGGGGCGAGACGGTAAAGAATCCACAGCAAAAGCAGAATACTAAGAGCGGTAAGGACAACTTTTATTGTTGTTACGACTTGTTTATCCATTAGTTAGATTCTACATTATTGAGCCACTTTATGTCTTTGTTTTTCTTAAAGTAAGTTTGCTGGCGGCGGATGTAGGAGTGTAGGTCAAACTTAGCTTGTTGTCTTGCTTCGTCTTCTGAAAGCTGCCCTGCCAGAAAAACCTTAGCGCTTTTGTAAACTATGCCATTTAACGGTCGCGTTTCCCCAAAGCCCGCCGAAATTAAGTTTTGAGTTTCTGGGAGTAGGCCGTTTTGCCAAATGCTGTCTAGCCAATCATCTACTCGCTTGTATAAAACTTCACGGGAAGCATCTAGACCTGTGTATTCAAATTTTACGTTTTGCAAATAGGGCAGGGGAGTAGGGGAGTGATTTTTGCCAGTTTCTATTTCGATTGCCCGAATTAAACGAACATGATTATTTTTATCTATCTTTTCATACGCTTCTAGGTTTAACGACGTTAGCTTTTTCTGAAGTTTGGGTAAGCTTAGTTTTTCCAACTTATTTCGAAGATTAAAATCAGGTTTTACCTGCGAAGGCTTCACGCGGCCCGTGAACATGTCGATAAAAAAACCAGTCCCGCCAACCAAATACACGGCCTTTCCCTGCCCTAGCAGTTCCTGTGCCTTTGGTAGCGCCCATTTGGCAAAGTCGTAAGCTGAAAAATACTCGTCCGGGTTGATTAAATCGTAACCCCAAACCTTGATACCATCCAAAACCCAGCGGCTTTCGCCTTTTTCTACCTTAATTTTGGTATTTATAGGTGTTTTACCAGTTCCAATGTCCATCCCTTTGTAGATCTGACGGGAGTCGGAGGAGATGATCTCGCCGTTAAAGCGTTTGCACAAATCCAAAGCTGTAGAAGTTTTTCCAGATGAAGTTGGGCCTAGGATAACAAAAATAGTTGCCATAATTGCAAGTATATCAGCTAGTTGTTACTATGAAGGCAAAGAGAGGAGACACATAAAATGACCATAAAGGTAAAACCGACTTGGTTGTTTGCATTTTTGCTGGCTATGCTGGTACTCATCGTCCCACTCAATCCACGATTGGGGTCGGTCGAAAATCCGGTAACGGTGAGCCCAGCGGTTATGATTGCCGTAATCCTTGGATTTGTTCTACTTACGACAGTCATGCTTAGCCTAGTCGACATTGGGAGTGATTTCGCCGAAGCTGGGCCTAAAGGCAACAAGAAGCTTCCGCCTATATCCAAACGGAAGTGGTGGGGCGGTTTGTTTAACTTTTCTGCTGGCCTTTATCTGACGATATTCTTGTTAGGTTTCGCGGATAGCGTGCCCGGCGGGGAAATTGTAATGCTTCTGTTCGTGATTTTGCTGGGCGCCTTCGTGATACAGGACGAAGCAGAAAAACCGCTCATCAAATTCCAATTTGTTTAGCTTCAAACAAAAGGCTGGAGAAATCTAGCCTTTTTGTTTCGTGTTAAAATTTCCTTATGCACCTAATTATTCTTCCTGGGAACTCAAAACAATACAATGAACAAGGACTTTACGATTCGGCCAAACATTTTGCTGGTCTTTTTGAATCCGTAACGACTCACGTTTACGAACATTGGAAAACCGGGACCGGTGAGGAACACGGTGACACAAAACTCGAAGCGCAAAAACTTGAGGAAGAAGCAAAAAGTCTAAATGGCGATTACGTAATTTACGCAAAATCAATTGGGTCAATCATAACCGTTCGCGCGGTTAGCGAAGGAAAAGTTTCCCCAAAGAAATGTATTTTTGTTGGCGCGCCTTTTGGAAACGAAGGACCGGAGTTTGATAAGTGGGCTTCGGAATTTAAAATCCCAACGCTTTTTATTCAGCAAACAGACGATATGTTTTTTAAACACGCCCACCTTGAGAAGTATTTGACGAAAAATTGGGGCGGGGAATACAGGCTTATTGAGATTCCCGGTAGTAACCACGCGTACGATAACTATGAGGAAATAAAGGACTTAATCAAGGAGTTTATACAACAATCTTTACAAAACGGCCATTCCGACCTATAATACTGTGAGACAAACCTTCTAAGGAGAGGTCAAACGTGAATAAGATACTAAGCAAGTACGGTGTTGCAAGTACGGTGTTGCTATTTAACTCTCTCTTAACCCTCGGTGTATTTACTTACACCACGGCAGGAGAATACGTCGTGCTTGAAGCTGTGGCATGTCTTGGTTTAGTTGTTGACTTAGCATTCCTTGTTCGGCACATACTTGGGCGGCGCAAGTTTGTCGAGGGATGGATTCGCAGCGCATTGCCAACCACTGCCTTTATTGCCGCGCTTGGAATAACAATGCTTTTGGTGAGTAGGGGCCAGGAAGTCACTTGGACAGAGGGGATAGTTTTCTTTACTCTTTACTTTGGGCTCAAAGCAATTGTGTTCCCCAATCTGATCCTCAACCAACTG
>CAZGUN010000033.1:0-7146 GCA_964529125.1 uncultured Candidatus Saccharibacteria bacterium | reverse complement strand
AAGCCAAAGCTACAAAAGTCGATGAAAAGAAAAAAGTTACTGAGGGGCAGGCAGATGTAATAGGAAAAGTAGCGGAAGTTGACTCTTCACGCGCAAAAGCCCAGGAAAAAGAGGCAAAAAAGCGGGCGAAGTCGCAAAGGAAAATAGTAAGAACAGCCTATGAATAAAACATACGCGCCAAATACAAAAGATATTCAGGGACAGTGGTATTTTTTAAATGCTGATGGTCAGGTGCTAGGAAAGTTGGCAACAAACGCGGCATCTCTTTTAATGGGGAAAAATAGCGCGTCGTATACACCCGGCGCTCTGTCAGGAAACCGTGTTGTTGTTACCAATGCGGCAAAAGTTGCTGTTTCGGGAAATAAGATGGCCAACAAAGTTTATTACAGGCACTCTAACTATCCCGGTGGTTTAAGGCAGGAAACATTAGGTGAAGTTATGGAGAAAAACCCCTCCAAGGCCATAGAGCAGGCAATTAAAGGAATGCTTCCTATTAATAAGCTTAGAAAAAAATGGATGGCTAACCTACATGTTTACGCGGATACTAACCATCCCCACGCTGCACAAGAAAAGGTTAAATAAGAACAATGGCAAAAGATAAAGAATTAAAAAAAGAACCAATAATGGCGGTTGGAAGAAGAAAAACTGCGACAGCTCGAATTTTTATGTACGAAGGAAAAGGCGAAATTTTAGTAAACGAGATTAACATAGACAAGTACTTTTCTTCAGATGTGGAAAAGCTTGCCTGGGCTCAACCATTTCATTTAGTAGGAGTTTCTCACCCAACCTCGAAATTTAATGCGACTATAAAAGTTAGAGGGTCGGGCAGAGTAGGCCAGTTGGGCGCTGTGGTTCATGCAGTATCGAGGGCATTGGCGACTTTAAGCGAAGAGAACCAAATCATTTTGCGAAGAAGCGGCCATCTAACCCGCGATCCAAGAATGGTCGAAAGAAAGAAATACTTCCTCAAAAAAGCTAGAAAACGACCTCAATACTCAAAGAGATAATCCAGTTTCCAAAATACTTTGCAGTTCAATTAAAGCGTTTGTTATCTCGTCAATTCTGTTATTAATATCTTTCTTTTGATTTACCGGAATATCAAAAATTGTGACGTCATAAACCTCGGATATTTTTTCTAGAACATGAAGTGGAGGCGTAGATTTATCATTCTCGTACGATGAGATAGTCTTTCCCGAAAGCCCAACCCGTTTCCCAAATCGCTCCTGCGACATTTGTCTCTTATCTCTAATTCTTTTTATGTGCATCCCAACATAAATTCCCATTCTAAGTAGAAAATATCATATAGCAACGCGCATTGCAATAACATATATTACCTAATGTGTCTTCTTATAAAGTCCGTGATCTTCCTGATAGTGAAAAGCCGCGAGAAAGGCTTGTTAAGCACGGTGCAGAAATTTTGTCTGACTCCGAGTTGCTTGCGATTATTTTAAGTGTAGGTGGGAAGGAGGAGTCGGTTTTGGAGCTGTCACGACGGGTCTTAGCGGAATTTGGAGGATTTAAGGGTTTAGCGGAGGCAAGCCCGGAGCAGTTAACCTCGCTCAAAAATGTGGGAGAGGTTAAGGCTATAACAATAAAAGCAGCTTGCGAAATTGGCCTGCGTGTTACTTCAGACAACGAGCAGGCCTCGGAGTTTATAAAATCACCTGAAGACATTTATAGGCTAGTCAAGAAAGATTTATCTGGGAAAAAGAAAGAGCATCTATACCTAATCTCAATCGATTCTCGTGGTAGAGCAATTGCCCAAGACCTTATATCTATAGGCACAGTAAACGAGGCTGTTGTCCATCCGAGGGAAATTTTTAGGCAGGCAATAATGAGAACCGCCGTTTCTATTATTTTGGTCCATAACCACCCATCACAGGATACCTCGCCGAGTTCAGAAGATATACTTTTAACGAGGAAAATAGCTGACGCAGGCAGGCTCTTGGGACTTAACGTTTTGGATCATGTGATTGTGAGCGATAAGGAACATTGTAGTTTGAAGGCGCTAGGTTTTCTTAAAGCTAAGAAGTTTGACGAAAAGGGAAAGGGGGTGGAAACGTGAAAAAAAGGACTTTACTGATAATAATTATCATTTCATTGTTGGTGCTTGCAGGAGTTGCTTACGCGGCCTTCGCCGATAAGGCAGAGATTTTGGGAACATCCGTTTCAGTTGGAAGCGCGGACATAAAACTGCTGAACGATTTAGCGGGCGGCGTAGAGTCAGGAAACCTAACTGACTCGAAAAACGGGCCGTTTTTTGAGAATATTTATTCCGGTTGGACCCAAGATTACCTCGTTAAAATATTTAATAACGGAACTTCTATCTTGAGGATGACTTCGCACGCGGATTACTTAACCGCTAACGACCCCGAAGATTTAAGATCGATAATTTATGTCGAACCATTTTCCTGGACGGATTCGAATGGGAATGGAAGTGTAGATAGTGGCGAATTAGGTGCAAGTTATAGTCGTAAGACAATAATTAAGTGGAAAACAGAGGGTTTTGATTTGGGAACCCTGACAACGGGAGGGATAAACGCCTATGTGTTAAGGTTTTCGACGGACTCGATCTCGGAGACTAAGCAGGGCGCAACTGGGGTGTTTGATTTTGCTTTTGACGCGGTGGAGGAGTAGTGGGCAGGGCAGCCATCTGTTATCCTATATATCATGATGGCTGTGCCCAAAGCTGTTTATAAGTTTTTTTACTGGTTCTTTGTTTTTGCTCCGAGCCGACTTTTCCGAACCTGGGGTAGGATTTTAATTCTTGTAAACAACGGAACCTCCCTCGCTTTAAATATAAGAATGTTTTTTGTTCCGCTTTTCCATGATTTCACATGGATCGGTAGGGGCATGGGTTTTGTTTATAGGCTTCTAAGGATAGTTTTAGGCACTTTTGTGTTTTTCTTTATGTTTCTCTTGGGCCTGGTAATAAACTTGGCGTGGTTTTTGCTACCCATTTTTATACTGCTCTATGAGTCCATGGAGTCCACGTGGCTTTTGGGCTACGTGCTACTACTTCTGCTCGCATGGAAGGTTTTTTACCTTTCCAGCCCATGGAAAAGAGTCGGTAAAGTAGGTGAAAAAGAAATTCTTGAGTGTTTTCAACGCCCGGCGGCCGTTTTTATAAATAGGCTTAAAGGAAATCGTGAAGAAGCCCTTAATTTTCTTTTCCAAGATAAAAATATAAAGAAACTTCTCAAAAAATTGGAACTTGAAGACACAACTTTTATCCAGGAAATAATAAACAGCAACGCGTTTGAAAGTTCGAAAGTTGCAAAGGCGGCTTACGATTATGCCAACGAGCAAAAAACTCGATTTGTAGAAATAGAACATATTTTTCTTGCCTTACTGGTTTATATAGACAAGTACGAAAAATTTCTGGATAGATTTGGTTTAGACTTTGAAACTTGTAAGAAAGCCGCACGCTGGGTTGTTTCGTGGCGGGAATACTTGGCGAAAATGTTTTTTTGGCAAGTTGACTACGAAGTACCTGTTATCGGCGGTATAGACCGGGCCATGACAGGTCGCACTACCCCAGTTTTGGATTCGATTTCCACAGATTTTACGGGACTTGCCCAGGAGGGTTTTGTCGCGCCGGTTTTTGGTCATAAAGAAGTTCAACAGCAGGTTGTAGATTTAATAGGAAGTTCCAGCAACACAAACGTTTTGATAGTGGGGCCCCCAGGTTCGGGAAAAACCTCTTTGGTAAAGGGGATTGCTTTAAAGATAGTAAAGGGCACGAAAGAGGGGTACTTGCAGTTTAAGAGAATCGTGTCTGTTGAATCGTCGGGCCTTATTGCGGGAGCCAAAAGCGCGGGCGAGATTTCGGAAAAGATAAACAGAATTATGGATGAGGTTAGGGGCTCAAAAGGAGTTATCTTATTTTTCGATGAAATTCACAATCTTATTCTTGCCGACGCTGAAGGCAGTTCAACGATTTTTGCCTTGTTGGAGCCCCACATAGCCGCAGGGAACATTCAGGTTATTGGGGCAACAAACCTTGAAAACTATCGTAAGTATATTGAGCCTAATGGAGCCTTTTCCCGGCTGTTCCAGAAAGTAGATATTGGCCCAACTTCAGATGAAGAAACTTTGGAAATTCTGGAAAACACAGCTTTAAAGCTTGGGCAGGATAGTAACGTGGAAATTTCGTTTATAGCGTTGAAGAAAATAATTGAGCTCACAAAAAAACTTGTGCAGGAGCGTGTGTTTCCTGATAAAGCAATAGATGTGTTGGGAAGGGTTGTAGCGAGAGTTTCTAAATCAACCCGGTATGTAACAGGCGAGGAAGTAGCAAAAACTATTTCTACATTAACGAATGTTCCTGTAACCTCAATTACTCAAACCGAGGCCGACAAACTGTTAAACATAGAGAAGCAACTAAAAGAAAGTGTAATCGGTCAAGATGAGGCTCTTATTCAAGTAAGCAAAGCTCTAAAACGTGGAAGGGTTGGTATCAGAAGTGAGAGCAAGCCAATCGCCAGCTTCTTGTTTGTTGGAACTACCGGAGTTGGTAAAACCGAAACGGCAAAAACCCTAGCTCGGGTCTATTTTGGCGACGAAAAAGCAATGATCCGCTTGGACATGAGCGAATATCAGCAACCGGATAGCATAAACAGATTGATAGACAGGCTAACTAGTCAGGTTCGTTCGAAACCTTTTTCTATTATTCTGTTGGACGAAGTAGAAAAAGCTTACTCGGAAATTTTGTTGGCGTTCTTGCAGGTTTTGGATGATGGTAGATTAACAGATTCTTCCGGGCGGGTTGTGGATTTTACAAGCACAATGATTATAGCCACAAGCAACATTGGAACACGCAGTCTCCAGGCAGTTTCTGAAAGAGGTGGGAGTTTAGAAGAAATGCAGAAAGTTGCGACAAAAGATGTGCGGGACTTTTTTGCTCCGGAATTTTTGAACAGGTTTACAGGCATTATTGTTTACAAGCCTTTAAGTAATGAATCTGTAAGAAAAATTTCTCTTTTGATGCTGGAAAAGGTTAAAAGAAGAGTTGATGAACGGGGGATCAAGGTATTGTTTAAGCAGGATTTAGTTGACGAATTGGTAAAGCGTGGGTTTAGTGCCGAGTGGGGCGCAAGGCCGTTGGCACGGGTTATTGAGGACAGCGTGGAAACTTACATTGCGGAAAAAATTTTAGCAAAGGAAATTAGCGGTGGGGATGAACTGGAGCTTGGACTCGAGATTTTTCAGCAAAAAGACTAAGCCGCCACAACAAGTGCTGTGACGGCTTTGTGCCGGGATGCCGATGTTTCAGCTAGGATGGAAAGAGCAGAGACCAGCCAGCCAACCCGGACGTGAAAGCAACGAGAGTTTTAAAAACCGCGAGGATGATGGTCTGGTTGATAAGACCTCCCGCCTGCCTGAAGGCAAGACTTTTTGGGCTCACCCCTCTTTGTTCGATCTTTTCAAATTCCTGTTGCGCCACACGTAGCTTTTTGCGCGAATCAAATACTGATGCGCATACCAGCGCCGCCACAAGTAAAAGAATTACACCAAACATGCTTTCAACGCTAAGATTATAGCCAAATACCTTGTCCATTTTATTTGCCTCCGACCTCTCGAATTTAGTTAGGGTTTTCCAAACTGCCCAGATGATATACTAATCCTGCTATGACGGCAACTGGCGAGAAACTTCAACAACTTGGACAAAGTCTGAAAATTGAACAAAAGCGTGAAGAAGCAAAGGAACTGGAAAAGCAGCTTTCTGACGAATCTTTATGGCAGGATTGGGAAAAGGGCAAAAAAGTTTCTCAGAAGCTAGCCGACCTAAAAAGGGAAATTGAGGATTTTGAGATGTTGGAGCTTTTGGCGCAAGAAGATGAGTTAGAGTTCGACAAAGAATTTAGAAAACTGGAATTAAAAACCTACCTTTCGCAACCATACGACGCTAAAGACGCGATTTTATCTATTCATGCAGGTCAAGGTGGCACTGAGGCAATGGATTGGACAGAAATGCTGTACAGGATGTATCAAAGGTTTGCTGAATCCAAAGGGTGGAAAGTGTCAGAACTGGGGCGAACGCCGGGGGAGGAAGCAGGAATTAAGTCAGTTTCGATGGAGATTTCTGGGTCGTATGCTTATGGCTTTTTAAAAAACGAGTCAGGCACGCACAGGCTTGTTCGCCAATCGCCGTTTAATGCCGATAATTTACGGCAAACATCATTTGCTTTGGTAGAAGTAATTCCGCTAATTGACGACACGGTGAACATTGAAGTTAAAGATGAAGATGTAGAGTTTGAGGCTTTCAGGTCTGGCGGTAAAGGTGGGCAGAACGTGAATAAAGTTTCGACGGCTGTAAGAATTAAGCATGTTCCAAGCGGAATTATTGTTGAAAATCAGACGGAAAGATCGCAGGGAAAAAATCGCGAAAAAGCCATGCAAACCCTAAAGTCGAAGCTTTATGCGATTGAGGTTCAAAGACTAGAAGAGGCGAAAAGGAAGCTGAAGGGCGATTACAAGGCCCCGCAGTGGGGAAGTCAGATACGAAATTATGTTTTGCATCCGTACAAGCTGGTTAAAGATTTGCGGACTGATGTTGAAAGCACAAACCCCGACGCCGTTTTAAACGGGGATCTAGATAAATTTATAGAAGCTGAAATTAAAATCTAACGTCGTTATTTACAGACGAGCAGTTCACGAGAAATCAACAAAAAACACACTTTCCAAGCACAATGTGTACTCAATATAGTATAATCAGGACAGATGGAAACCACTCTCTTGTTTACAATAGGATCAGCAATCTTGCTAGTTTGGGTGCTTGCGTTGACTTTTCTATACATAACCTCCGTTAGACATTATAAAAAACTCAAGGTCTCGGATGAGAGAAGCCTGGAAAGCGCCATAAATACTATTTTTAGAGGTTTAGAAGAATTACACTCAATGTTTAGTCTGGTTGAAGGTAGGGTTGGAGTGCTTGAGAAAAAAAATGTTCGAAATATTCAGCGTGTTTTTATGAAAAGGTTTAATCCTTTTGAGGAGACCGGCGGAAATCAGTCATTTTCAATGGCTCTATTAGATGCTAATAATGATGGTGTTGTTCTTTCGAGTTTGCACGCAAGAAGCGGCACAAGAATTTACGCCAAGCCCGTAAAGTCAGGGAAGCAAACAGAGCACGAACTTTCATCG
>CAZGUN010000032.1:0-7667 GCA_964529125.1 uncultured Candidatus Saccharibacteria bacterium | reverse complement strand
TCTTTAGAAATTCCATTTTTTTCGTCACCTTCAAAAACTGTTACAAAAAGCTTTTTTGGATCAAGCTTCAGCTCATCAACAAAAAATTCAAAAATCCATCTAAGTTGTTCCTCCTTCCAATAATCGCCAAACGACCAGTTACCAAGCATTTCAAAAAAAGTCGCGTGCCTGTTATCACCAATCTCTTCAATATCAACCGCCCTAAAAACTTTTTGAGAATCAACAATTCGCGAACTTCCGGAAGGATGCGTCTCGCCAAGTAGATATTTAATCATTGGTTGCATACCAGAACCTGTAAAAAGCGTTGTGGGGTCGTCTTGAAGAACAAGAGGTGCCGAAGGAATAACTTCGTGGCCTTTTTCTTTAAAGTAATTGATGTATTTTTCGCGAATTTCGTTTGAGCTTAAAGACATATGAGTAGTATAGCCTATGGGTAAAACGACTAAAACAAGTCCTTGATCCTCTGCTTTGCTTCCTCTGAATCCCCGGCAGGGGACTCATCTTCGGTCAAAAATCCAATTCTTTCGTTAATATACTTCTCAACCTCAGCGGCCGGTGTCCCATACTTTTCGCGCGAAGCCGCCCTAATTCTTTCGGCAACACTTTTATCTCTCGCAACCGCTTGAACCTCTCCCCAATTCAGGTTCCCTGAAAACGGCTTTGTTGGGTGGCCATCAATTAAGATTTTCATGTAGTAATGCCCCACTGGATTGTTTATCAAGTCGTTTTTTGTAAATGGCGCGAACTGTGTTTCCAGGTATTCCGCATCATCCGAACCAATACGGTAGGAAATTAACGTTCCAACGTTTCCAAAAATTGCGTTTTTAATTTCATCTGTGAGTTGGCCTATAAACTGGTTTGCAACAATTAAGTCCAGTTTGTACTTTCGTGCTTCGGATAAAATTGTTACAAAATCAGGCGTTGCAAAATTTTGAAACTCGTCAACATATAAGTAAAAGTCCGGAAAATCCGTTTTGCCAAGCAGAGTATGCCTTCCCATAGCAGCAGCTAGGATTTTTGGAACTAAAATTAAGCCCAAGAAATTGGAATTTTCCTCACCAATTTTTCCTTTTGACAGATCAACCAGCAAAATCTTTTTCTCTTCCATAATTTTGCTAAAGTTTAAGGCTGATTTTGGTTGTCCTATGATATTTCGCATAATTTTTTCGGTAACAAAACGGTCAAACTTGGAAACAAAATACCCAACCTTTTCACTTTTGTGAAAGTCCGAAGTATTGGCCATCTCATCAGTCCAGTATCTGCGAACCAGCGGGTCGGTAACTTTGGGCAAAAACTTTTTATTATATTCACTGTCAATTAAAAGCCTTAAAACATCCACCAAAGTACTTCCCGGCTCAACCATCGCAGTAAGCATTACGTTTCGAACTGCACGCTCAAGCTGCGGGCCAATAATCCCAGTTTTATTTGGATCATAAAGTTTATACAAAAGCGCAATAAAAGCGTTGATGATCATATTTTTCTGCTCTTCTGTTTCCGCCTCCAAAATATTTAAACCAAGTGGCATCTCCGTATCTGAGACGTCAAATAAAATTACGTCATCCATTCGGTGCGGTGGAATCATTTCGAGCAACCCATCTATGTCTGAACCATGGGGATCAATAACGCACAAACCTTCGCCTTTCAAAATATCCTGCTGAGCCATGTGCATTAGTTGAACTGACTTTCCCGTACCAGTTTGCCCAATAATATAAGTGTGGCGTCTTCGATCTTCGCGTTTTTGAAAAACCTTTGTGCCAACACCTCTAAAAATGCTGTCTCCCAAATACATATCCCCCTCTTTTGGCAAATTCACGGGAGCAGCAGACCTGCGCGCTCCAAGCCAAACAATTTTTGGAGTTTGAACATTTTTATTTGGGAAATGAAACACGGTTGCAAGTTCTTCCGTATTTAAAACCGAAACATTTTTATATAGCGGAATGTCCAAAAGCGGAATTGAAATATCACGAACATGCAAACGGCGGTAAATAAAATCGTCAATTAGCTTTTTTGAAGATACAAAAGTCTTTTTCTTAAACCTGTTGTAATTGGCGTTTGTAAATTGCTCAAAAGCTGAAACTACACTTTGCAAATGCGCGTCTGCGTTAGCTTTATTTTCAGCAAGCGAAACTAAACGTATTGCTACATCAAAACCAACCTTACTAATTTTCTTTTCCACCCCTTCCAAAAACTTTGGGTCAATGTTTACATTCTTTTGCGGATCGGCTTGCCTTGCTCTAACCCCACCTAAAAACCCATGCCCCTGATTTCGCCACCCACCTCCGGAAGGCTCTATAACAACCTGCAGCGCTATAGATTCATTTTCGCCAAGTTTGCTCATTGTTGAAGTAATCGCGCTTAAAGTATCTACACCTAAATCCTCGTAAGTTTTGATTGGATAATATGGCGGGCCAGCAAGCTTTAACTCTATCACCGAAGTGTACGCACCACGGTCCCAAACCTCACTTGGATGAACTATGTCTATCTCTGCGTCCGGATAAGAGCCGTTGATTTGTTTTTCGGCAAGGCTTGCAAGTTCGTCTGGAACTATCACGTAAAAATAAATTCCTTCGACTTTAGAAACTATTTCAAAAGAAACTCTGTTTTTTCCCGTAAAAAGTTCCTTGAAAAAAGATTTCTTAATTCCTGCAAGGCCTGAAAACATTTGCTCAGCCGCTTTTACATCTATTTCGTTTTCCTGCGGAAGTTTAACTTGTAAAAACGTTAAACTGTATCTGTCGTGCTGCTCGCGCTTTTTTCGAAAAAACGCTGAGATGCCCGAGAGAAACAAAATGATAAAAACTATAAAAAGTATTAAGTAAATAAAGCCCCAGAAAAGTGTGTATAAAAGGTTATTTATATCCATGGGCTATTTAATTGTGTGAACCTCCTCCACATGTTCAATAAAATCTTCCTCTTCTTTGTCTGCCTTGGCGGTTAGAGGCTGGCTTGTGGCTAGATGATGGGCGGCAGGATTGATTTTTGGCCTTGTATCAACAACCGGGGGTTGCGGTATCTGCGGCTGCGGAACCGGCGGGGGCGTGATTTCCGCGGCTTTTTCTTCCGGCGGCGTGGGGTTTGGTAGCGGTGGGGGTTGAGGGACCTCTACTTCCGACGCTTTCTCAAGCGTTTTTTTAATTTCAGCTGCCGCTTCCGGCAAAATGCTTTCAACCGGTATCGGGGTGCCAATCTGTTCGGGTGATGGGGAATAATACTTCAAATCATCTGAAGGCTGTGAATCGTCCGTTAAATTAGGGTCTTTGGGCAGATCGGCCATGGGATTATTGTAACATTAGTTTTTAGCCAACAAAAAATGCTGGAATAAAAACTATTTCCCTCTGCCTAGTTCTGGCATTTTAAACTGAGAGAAATAAAGAAACAAGAAAAATACAGCGCCGGCATTCAGAATGTGCCACATCGCATGCCCCTGAATAAAATGATTATCTGGCACACAAAAATGACGACTAACATCCAGTCTCCAAATGAAAAACGCACTCCAAAAACAAACCAACGTCCCAAGGGCAAACTTTTCCTTCTTCCAAGAAAATCCTTTGGTCCAAAGAAAAATTTGGAGTCCAAAAGCGGGTAAAAGTGATGCAGCAAAAACTGGATGAGAAAAATCTGGGTTAATTGCCACGAGGACGGTAAACACCAAAACGCTCACAACAAAAATCGCAAACAATAGGTTTTTTCGGATGTGAAATACTCGCCACAAATTTGTCACCAAGATAAAAAAAGACACGCCAAACATCCCAGACAAATCAAAAACCCCTCCAATATGTGTGTTTGTCGCATGATAGGAAAATGATCCAATCCCTAAATAAATTGTCACTAGTCCAAAAAGTGCCAAATAATTCTGTTTTTTCTGTCTAGCAAGTATGAAGATAATAATTCCGACCACAACAAGTCCTAAGTTTGACCACGCGCCAGCCGGTGCCCGCACCCATCCATCAACAAGCCCCTCACAAAATTGCTGAAGATCTGCTTGAGGAAAACTTTGCCAAGGAGAGTTGTGTATCACAAATTAACCTTATCAAATTTATATACCCTCTTCCACCAGTTTTAAAATGTCACGAAAGAAACGATATAGCAATATATATTAGGGTATTATTTGAAGGGTTTAGTTACCAGACGCTTCGTCAATAAGGCGTTCAATTCGTTCCATGACTTCGTTTTGCACATGCCTGCCGGAAGCGCGAGCTTTTTTCAAAACGGGGGCAACGTTTTTCTCAAGTTCCTTTAGTAGTGGTTCAGCGGCAGATCTTGCATCCTCAGCTAGGTCACTAACGTCTTCCCAGGCTTCCTGGCCTCTTTCGGTAAGTTCTGTAGCCGCTTTTTTAACTTTCTTCCTTGTTTTATCCCCTGTTGCCGGAGCGTAAAGCAAGCCCAAGGCCGCACCAACCAAGGCGCCTATCAAAAGGCCGTTAGTAAAACCTCCGGACTTATTATGATTACAATGTTCGCAATAGTGATTGTGTGGCATATTTTTAAACTTTAATCGTCGTCTTCCTCTTCGCCTCTGATGCTTCTAACCGCACGAGCTTCTTGAACAGCTTTATAACCTTTCATCACAGCTTCCAAAATTCCTGAAAATGCTGAAAGTGGGTTTGAGAGAAAGCCTGTTAAGCTGGTAGCGTTATCCAAGATCCCATTTGCGCGTCTAATTGTTTCGCGAAGCTCCTTAAGAACTAAAACAACATAAACACCAACGACAACTAAATTAATTGTGAGAAGCGCGAGTATAAAAATTAAGATTACTTGAATATCCATTTGGGCAGATTACTTTCAATTACAAAACTAGTATTTCACAATGAGGTTTTTGAGTCAAGCTGATAGGTTGATTTTAAATTATTGGGTAGACTCTACGGGCTCTTCTACATTTATCTTAACGTCGTCAGGAGTTCGGACATTTACTTCCACCCCATCATTCATTGCATCTCGAATCATTGGAAGTCCATAAATGAAAAATAGGAATCCAAAAACGATGACTAAAATTGCGCCAACTAGAAACCCCATCCCACCGCCATCAGATGAGCCATTACTTGGTGCTGAATTGACTACAGTTACCATAACTAAAATATACGTGGAAACAAAAATTGTGTCAAGAGGCGGCGGTCAATCAATAGGGGCGATGGGTACACTATCCGTAGATTCCGTCGTCTCCAAAACCACAGGAACCTCCTCAAGACTTCTATAAATTATCGTTCGCGTTTCTTCAGTTTCACGTCCCAATTTATTTACCGACAAAAAGCTTAACGTATTTAGGCCCTCACGCAGTTTTACCGAAGTAACAAATCCCCCGTCTTTATCCAATAAAACCCGCTGATTATTTATCAACAAAACAGAATCGCGATCCGTTTTTCCCGTGACATCAAGAATGTCCGAGTTTACGACAATGCTATTTTGCGGGGTATAAATTTCAAGTTTAGGCGCGCCGGAGTAACTTCTATATTGATAAAAAAGGTAACCGAAAAAAAGAACAACTAAAATAGCCGAAGCAGTAGCTAAAACAAGTCCCGGTGTAATTAAAAGCTTTGCGGATTCAAGTTTTTTAGTCGCACTTGAAGCTGTAGTCTCTTTTGTCCGCTTATCAAAGTAGGCCTCGTATTCGCGCCTCCACAGCCCAAGCAACTTGTTCGCATCTAATTCTAAAAACTCCGCGTAATTTTTTAAAAACCCGGTTGCATGAACTTTGTTTGAGAAAACAGAATAATTACCTTCTTCTAACGCTGTTAAAAATGTGGGGTGAATTTTTACAAACTTATGAACATCTTCAAGCGTAAATCTTTTGTGCGCCCTCTGATTTTTGAGTATTTCTCCAACTGATTCTGCCATTTGTGTAAGTGGGAACTAAAGCCCTGCCTCATTATCTTCAAAACTAAAGTCTTCTTTGTCATCATCATCGTCCTCTTCCACAACCTCTCTTGGCAATGCGCTGTTAATCAAAATTTCCCGGGGCTTACTTCCGTGTCCCGGCCCAATTACACCTTCCGCTTCAAGTTCGTCTAAGATTCTCGCGGCGCGTGCATAACCAATAGAAAGTCTTCTTTGCAAAAGCGATGCTGAGGCCTTTCCTGCCGTAACCACCGCGTCCAGTGCTTCCTCAAACAAAGTATCTTTAGTTTCGCCACCCATGGAAACACTTCTTGAGTGCTGCTCTTTCATTTCAAAAATACCCTCTTTATAGTCAGGTTCAACTCCCTGCCCTTTCAAATAACTTACAACCTGATTTATTTCTTTGTCGGTTACAAGCGAGCCTTGAATACGAACAGGTTTTGCGGCATCGGGAGGAACAAAAAGCATGTCTCCTTTGCCTAAAAGCTTTTCGGCGCCGGGCTGGTCAATAATTACACGCGAGTCAATTTGGCTTGCGACGTTAAATGCGATTCTGCATGGGATGTTAGCTTTAATCAAACCTGTAATAACATTTGTTGAAGGTCTTTGAACACTTAATACCAAATGAATTCCCGTAGCTCTTGCCAACTGCGCTAAACGGATAATGCTTTTTTCTACCTGGGCCGGGTCAGACACCATAATTTCTGCAAGTTCGTCAACAACAATTACAATGTAAGGCAGGGCCTGAAAGCCCGACTTTTCATTGTAGCCATCAATATTACGAACCTTAGCCGTCTCTAAAAGCTTGTACCTACGCTCCATTTCGCTTGCTGCCCATCTAAAAACCGATGCCGCCTTATCTACATCCGTAACCACCGGAGAAAGTAAGTGTGGGATTCCCGCGTAGTGAACAAGTTCAACTCTTTTTGGATCAACAAAAATAAATTTACATTCCTGAGGGCTACATCTATAAAGCAAACTAAAAATTAGCGAGTGAAGAAAAACTGATTTACCAGAGCCTGTTGCTCCAGCTACCAAAAGGTGCGGCATCTTTCCAATGTCATACACAAGCGGCGCACCACTTACATCTTTTCCTAAAACTACCGCAAGCTTGGATTTGTGAGCCTTCATTGGATCCGAGATTAAAATTTCTTTAAAAGGAACCGGAATTATTGTGTTATTTGGAACCTCAATTCCAATAAGAGATTTTCCTGGGATCGGGGCTTCAATTCTTACTGAACCTGTTGGCGATGCCATGGCCAGCGCTAAGTCATGCTGAAGACTTGAAACTCTGGCAATTCTTGTTCCACTTGAGGCGCGCAAAGCGTACTGGGTAACTGAAGGGCCGTAGTTAATTTCCGCAACTTCAGCCACCACTCCAAAAGAGCCTAAGGTATCAACAATTATTTGAGCGCGCATTTTTACGTCTCCGCGGTCTACGGGAATATTTGAAGGATCGGCCAAAAGATCGAGTGGTGGAGCTTCCCAAACCTTGTCTGAATAAGGAAGGCCGGGTGCAATTGTGGCGGAGTGAGCTCCTTCGCCCGGCAAAACCCTACCTCCAACGAATTTTGGTTCGGCAAGGGAAGGAATAACTTCAAAGGTTGGCTCTGGAAGTTCAACTGCCAATTCTGCGGCATCGGCCGCATCGGAATCGTCGCTCGAAAGTGGTTCACCGGTAGTAATTTTAATTTCATCCTCAGGCAAGCCTTTTTTACCAAATCTTTTGCCTTTTATATTTGAAACAAACGCGCCCAATTTTTCTCCAAGCTCGGGAAAAGAAAGGTCGGACATAAAAATAACGGAACCGGCAATTGTTCCAAGAAAAATTAAAA
>CAZGUN010000031.1:0-7964 GCA_964529125.1 uncultured Candidatus Saccharibacteria bacterium | reverse complement strand
TGTAGAGATGTTTTTCAAGTGCCCGTATCTTTTGTGTGACAGGAGAGTTCTGCGCTTTTAACTCTTCTTCGATTCTTCCCACACCATGCTTGATCGTGGTGTGATCGCGTCCCAGCAGGTTGCCTATTTCCGCGAGACCTTTGCCTTCATGCTCACGAAGCAGGTACATTGCTACTTGCCGGGCAAGAGCGAGCGGATACTCACGCCTGTCCGAGAGGAGTTTTTCGGTAGTTATACCGAACGCCTTGGCCACCGCTTCGATTACGCGTGCAGGGTTTTTTTCGCGCTCCGCGGAAGCAAGGCTATCCACGGCATTATCGACAAGGCCCGCAGTTGGTTCTTGCCCGAGCAAATTCTTCATTGCCACGACGGTGTTTAGCGCGGCAAAGAGCTTGCGAACATCTGGGTCCACCGTCTGGGCAATTTGCTCAAGCACAGGTAAAGGAATTTTTTCACCTCTGCTTTCAGCCTCTTCCTTAAGGATTCGGACGCGAGCTTCAAAGTCTGGAGTTCCGACAGGAATCACAAACCCTGAAACAATCCGCGAAGCAAGTGCAGGATCCAAGACCATGTCATCCGGAGATTTGTTGGAGGCCATCACTATCAACCCATCCCTTTCGAGTAGGGCATTGAAGACATTGACAAGCTCCTCCTGGGTTTTCTCCTTACCCACTAGGCGATGAAAGTCATCGATTAGCAAAGCGTCCAGGTGCCGGTACTTGTCGCGAAGTTCCTGCATTTTCTTTGTCATAATGGCCCGAGTGAAGTCGTTTGTGAATTCCTCGGCGGTAACGCAAAGAACGTTTGCTCCCCGGGCTGTTAAAGCCTGCTCGATGATCTTTAACGTCCTAGTTTTTCCCAATCCCCACTTTCCATGTATGAAGAGAGGGCTATACGCTTTGCCAAGACCCTTTGCAAATTGCTTAGCAATTTCAAGGACCATTCTATTGCCTTCCCAGACCGTGAGCTGGCCTAGGGCTGTTGATGCTCTGGCAACCTCCGCCATGGCCGACTCAAGAGTTAACGCGTCTTCAAGATCTGAAGCCGGCTCTTCTTGGTGTTGGGCCGCATTAAGTTCAGCGACAATGAAGCGAACTTCCACAGTTCGGTTCACCATGCCGCTAAGCATGCGTGTAACCATGCTTTTCAATCGGCCGTCAACCCAGTCGCGAGCATACGCATTTGGTGCGCCGATCACAAACTGACCATCTTCGTAGGCTTCCAGCGTGAGTCCTGCGACCCATGTATCGTACGTTCCCTTGGGCATCTCCACTTGGAGTTGACCCAATGTTGCCTGCCATGCTTGTTGAGCGTTCATGATTGGTCTCCTCCTCAGGAGTGTAGTTTTGCTTGATTAGGATTGATCAGACAAAATTCCTCAGTAATATAGGATCTTACTTTAGATGGATTTTACAGTCAAATTTGGTAATATAGCCTTTATATAAGAGAGGAGTTACTATGGTATCTAGAGTGTTGCCGTACACCGCAACGCAATGTAGGAGCGAGGAGTTTTTATCTGTTGAGATTCGGGTGGATAAAAAAACCGGGAAGGTAGAAGTTTTCGGCGTCCTACATCCGGCCACAGGTAACAAACACGCCGAACCTGTACCCGAAAGTTTTCCCGTACCATTTAGCACGAAAGAGATTCTGTATCTGGTTTCTGGAGGGGAGCTTCCTTCTGAGAACAAGGATTTTGTTCTGTGTAGGACTGCTGGCGTTTTTCGCCTTTTCTTTAAGGCAGATGGGAAAAAGGTGGTCGTGCAGTTTTATTATAGTGCCTTTTGGACAACTGTAAGTCGGGCAGGACATTCGCCCAAACGTGAAAAAGTTTAATTTAAGGCGGGTTGAAACGGGAGCTGGAAACCGAAAGGAATTCAGCTCCCAACCTTTATTTTATAATTCACAAGCTTTAAATTTAAATCGAAGTTTTCAGATGAGAATACAGGTATTCATTTTCCAACACCAGACTTAATAATAGAAACTTTCTTTACGCCACACTACTTTTCAGAAGCTTTCTAATATCTGGCACAATCTGATCTAGTCGAGTATCTACTTTGGAATAGAATCCTTGAACGCCCAGTTTAAGATACTTCCGAACTTTATCCGGAGATGTTGTGTTGGAAACTACAAATATCGGCAGATTTTTCCAGCTCGATTTACCCTGTTTTAACTCGGTTACAAAATCTAAGCCACTTTTCTTGCCAAATAAATAATGATCAAGCCAAATAAGATCAATTTTAACCCCCTCTCTTAGATAATTCAGCGCCTGGTCTACTGATCTGGCAGTCATCACGCTAAGACCTTCTGATTCAAGCCAAGCTTTAACCGCATCAAGAAGCGGCTTCTCATCTTCTAGTATTAGTACTGTCTTACCTTGTTTATTCATTTATCTCCTTGATGTGCCATACCATGCAGTGGCAAAATCACATAAAATTTGGTTCCTTTGCCCCTTTTCGATTCAAACCAAATCTTGCCAGCCATCTGCTCAACTACGGCTTTTACAATGTACAGACCCAATCCAATACCCTCAGCATCTACCTCTTTAGCGTTATCCGCCCTAAAAAACCTAGTAAAAATCTTAGGTTGTATTTCTTTAGGAATACCCATACCGGTATCTGCTATAGTAATTATGATATCATCTTTTTTTAGCCCTACCGTTAGGTTGATTTTTCCTCCATCACTTGTGTATTTTATTGAATTAGAAAGTAGATTTTGGAAAATTATGAACAGCTGCTTAGAATCTACCTGAAGTAGGGAAATATTTTTATCATAAATCTTACTTACCCGAAGATTTTTCTTTTGAAGTTCCGGCTGAAATTCATTTAATACTGTTTCGGCAAGCTTTACAATATCAACAGGTCCCTTTTCAATTACAGTTGTCCCCATCTCGATCCTGGAAATACTTAATAGGACATTAATAAGATTGACCATTCTTTTGCTGGCATGCTCTATCTCCTCCAAATATTTTATTTGTTTCTCGTTTAGCGTTTCTACATCTTGAGAGAGCAATAACTCAACGTACCAGTTTATGGTAGAAAACGGCGTGCGTAGCTGATGAGAAACCAATGAGGCAAACTCTGTTTTGGTTTTGTCAACTTCTTTTTCTTTGCTGATATCTCTAAACGTCTCCACTGCTCCAACGATCTTCCTACCAAGAACAACCGGCGCTACAATACTGCTGACCGGAAGTCTGCCTTTATCTTTACGGATATAATAAAAGGGGTTAGTCAAATCGGCTATAAACTTCTCCCCGGACAAAACATGAGTTAAGATTCTTTCTTTAAATAAAACCTTGGCCCCACTTTGATCTTCTCTGGGAACAACTCCAACCATACTTTTGCCGATTATTTCTTGTCCTTTCCAACCAAGCATCTCCTCGAAGGATTTATTGACATAAACAATTTTTCCTTTTTTATCTACCATCACCAAACCATCACCAATACTGGCAAGCATCGCTTCATCTCTGGCTTTGGCATTAGCAAGGCTTTTAGTGCGTTCATGAATTTTCTTTTCGAGCGTTTTGCGTGACTCGCTGAGTGCTTTGGCTGTCACTGCCAGCTTTCGCCTGACACTTTCCTTTTCTTTGGCGGTTACGGCGAGCTGTTTGGCTTTGAGGCGGAGTTTTTCTGCTGTCACTGCAAGCTTTCGCCTGACACTTTCCTTTTCTTTGGCCAAAACTTTGAGCTTGTAGGCTATATTATAAGATGTGGAAATAGTAGTTTTTTTGTCCAAAATTACCTCGTAACACTAATAGTTGCTCCTTGTTCTGCCATGGGTTTTTCATCTTCGGCAATAAGGACTTTTTTGCTTACAAATTTATTGTAGCAAAACCCTAAACATAAATCTTGTGACCAAAGTGGGCGAAAAGATTTAAGTGAAGTTTTGTTGCTAATGGAATCGTACGAAACTTACAAAGTTTGTAATTTCAGAGGAACTATCAACTCATCATCGTGTTCTGGGAGCCCCGACGGATTGCTTTTTTCAAGAACCAAAGTTCCTTTACCCGATGCCACTTCAGAAAAAGTTAAAGTAGCATTAAACGGAACAAACTCTTCAGTCATCCAATCACCCTCTGCGCGTGCAATTCCCAAGGCAATCTCATTTCCCGCGCTGTCGTATAAGCGAACTGTAAATTCAGCTTCAAAATACCAAGTGCCTCTAGCCTCACCGCTAATTTCCAGCGGGCTTGAAACTGTTTCATTTGGCCGTGGGGAGGCAATCATAATCAAATCAGTTTTTTCCAACTCATTGCCAATATCCTGTCTAAATCCTTTGCCATTGGCCACGCACCCTGCCGGATAAGATTCTTGCACTGGGTTTCCTGCCGCAACACACTCTTCAAAGTTGGTAATTTCCTTTGCCGGTGTTTCTGTTGTTTGCACGCTTAATTTGGGAGACATGAAATAAAAGATGATGGCAACTATTGCGACTATGGCTATAAGCAAAGGAATAGTGGCAACTCCGCTCTCTTTTTTAAGCATGCATAGATATTTCTATTTCTTGAAGGTTTTGTCAAGTTATCAAAAGCCGAGATTTTCGCTAACGAGAATCACGTGAATTTTTCTGGTACTAACAGCGCGATTTTCGTCTTTGAAAATGACAATTTTTGAAAGGTTTGTACTAACCCCATACAAATCTTTCATATGCTGATCTTCAAGCGGTACAACATAATTCTCAAGGCGCTTCATGGCGTCCGCGAGAGTTGGTACGATCTTTTTTGTGCTAACGACAAATATTAGATTTGGCGAAGTAAAGACTACGTGGGGAAGCTGGCTTCCAGTGTTTGAAGCAATAACAAATTCACCATTTTCCGCGAGCGCATGGACGCTACCAAGATAGTAATCGGAGAGAGAGGCTTGTTTGCGAAGGGCAGCCTTTTTATTAGGATCTGTTTCGGCAAGGATTGTTTCGTGAAGGTTGTTCCAACCGTGGGTGCCAGACTTTAAATAATCTACGTACCCGATTTGCTCAAGTGTTACCGAGGAACCATTCATGATAGAAGACCCGGCTGGTATAAGTTCTTTTATTTTTTCAAGGGCTGCACTACCGGTGTCAACTACAAATACTTCATAGCCTTTTGCGCGGAGTGCCTGGGCAGTTTCATTGATAACTTCTGTTGTGGGTAACACGTCGTATTCCATAGTTTTGGTATGGACATACTATCACCTTAAGAAGGGTTAGGCGCTTAACTTTTCTGCGTCTGCTTTGCTTAGAAACTTGAAAAGCTTTGTTCCGTTAAGCTCTGCCTTAGCCGCTTTTCTGCCGGTTTTCATGGTTATTATCTCTATATCTGCGTCCGGAACTTCGACTTTTTCTTTTGTTTTAAGGTTATAAAACTGTATATGAATCACCTCGCTTACTTGTTATAAGTTTATCAGGAAAAAGGGGGTTGTGTTTGTTATGGCTCTACGTAATGGGGGAGGTGGAAAAAGGTTTATATTCAGACCCTTAGCGATCCACGAAAACTCCTACCGGCAAGTATTGCTTTTACTGATGGGCTCAAAGTCTTGTCTTTTCGATGGATACAACCTACCCAGCAGCACGGTCGGCGCATTCCTTCCTTGAGTTCGCTGACGGTTCTTTTAACGTGTTCGTTTCTAGTTTCGTCTCTCTTGACGAAGGTAACCCAACATACCCACTCGTTGCGTGCTAGTGGTGTAAGACTTTCCCAGAGCGCAAGTGCTTTGGAATCAGAAGATAAGGCTCTGCGTAAATCTGTTGGAATTTTGTGTACAGTACCTCCTGAAACCGATTTTTTATTCATATTAAAGACTTATCTCAAATACCTCTATGGGGTCTTTGTTGTAATTTGTATACCTAATCCATGAAGGCGTAACTTTTAGATATACTTGATCAGGATTTGTTTCATATTTTTTTGAACTTGGAATTTTTTTAAAATAAGGTACTTTATATTTTGCAAGTTCCTCGCCTTCTAAAGCGGCGGCAATCCCCTCATATTGAACAGTTATTTTTTCGTTATTACCGAATACGATCGCCACAGCAGGATTACTTTCGAGATTTTTAAACTTTCTCGTCGTTGTGTAGGTTCCAAATATCAAACTTAAATCATCAGCAAGACCAAACCCTACTAGAGCGGCTTCTGGTTTGTTATTTTCCCCAACTGTAGAAACAATCATATGCATCTGATCATTTAAAAAACTGCGGATTAGTTTTTCTTCCACGAAGTCATTATAGCAAGAGATTAAGTGTGATTTTACTGGCTCCGAATTGTAAAGAGCGTTAGAACTATTATAGAGCAACAAGAGGAGTATGTTTATGTTCCGGATTTGATAGCATACGCGAACGGTTAGAAAGCAAAAAACCCGCTCGGATGAGAGGGTTTTTGTTGGACCAGGTAATTGTCAGACCTTTTTGCTGAACAGATAACCGTCTGGCCCAAAAATCATAGCTAGTAGCAGTCCTATAAAAGACATTCCAAAGGCTAGAAGTATAAGAGGCAGATTTCTGGTCTCGCCGGTAAGAGCTACCCCAAACGGGAAGATACAAACCCCGACAAGAGCCATAACGAAGCCTGCAACCCCTAAAAGTAAGACTCCTAGGTCAGACAGAAAACTAACGATTTGTTTAAACACAACTTCCTCCTACTATTTGAGAACGGTTTAATGCCTTAATTATACCAGATTTTTCAGAAGCGTCAATTGCTATAGGACTATGGCTCCCCGGGTGGGACTCGAACCCACGACCTTAGAGTTAACAGCTCTCTGCTCTACCACTGAGCTACCGGGGAATGCTTGATTCACTTTTAGTTTATTCCTGAATCGTGAGGTATGCTATCACGGCTTAGTATTGGCATCAACGTTGCTTTTAGTAGCGCCGTTTTTAATGTAGGCAATCCCGATAATTCCAATCAAAACGTTTAGCACCAAGAACCAATAGGGGTAATTTATCGGGTATTGAAAAGCATCGCTTAAGACTTCAACAATGAGTGGTAAGGTAATAGCGTGCAACCCAACTTGGTAATATTTCGAAAAACTAAGCTTTAGTCCCCGCAAGCTTCCAACAGCCATCAGAACTAACGAAACTATAACTAGGTAGGCAAGTCTAAATCCAAAGTAATAAAGCACGGTTCCCAGCAAAGCAAACCCAAGCACAATGTACGGGATTGCGTTTAGAAACGGCCTTACCTTAGTTGCTAGAGATCTTAAAGTTTCAGCTGTCAGTTCGCCATCGGGATAGTCTTTTAGCGGGTATACCTCTACTTTATTGTTACCTTGAACAAGGATATTTGTTTTGTTTACGAGTATTAAGGTGTCGTATCTTTCCAAGTCGTTTAAGGTTCCGGCTGAATCAAAAACTAGAAAGTTGGATGGATTCTCGGTTGTGGTATCAGCAGGTTCCGCACTTTCAGGTTCGACGGCCAAGTCTTTAGGCATAACAAAAATATAAGGTTCCGGCTGGTTGATGCTTATTTCGCCGCTTTTTAAGGTTACTACCAAATCCTCGGGGTAAGCACTTAAGGCTGTGGTTTCGAGTGCGCCTATAGCTTCTTTAAGATCGCTGGTTATTGGTTTTACGGTAGAGGAGAAAGTAACTAGCGAGGCAATTAAAGCCAGAACGGCAAAGTATTTAAGTGAAAAGCTGAAACGAGTTTCTACAATGTGTTGATAGTATTTTGGCGAAGTAAGGCTGTTGATAAAAACGTATATAGCGGCTTTTAGCTTTTTCATGGTGCATCAACTTTATCACAAAGCCTGAATCGGTTTTATAGTTTGAGTGATATAATTTCCGTGATGGGTGTACTTATAAAAAGGCCAGGAGATAGGGTAAAAATCGACCCAATAAAGTTTTGGGGCGCAACTGCGATAATTGGTCTTGTATTAACCTCCGTTTCTTATTTTGGTTATCAGTTTGTTGGAAAGGTTACAGCCGCAAGAATTGCTTCAACAACGGCTTTGGCCCAACATTCTCCGGGCTCCTCCATTCCCGGATATAAATCTACCCAG
>CAZGUN010000030.1:0-8094 GCA_964529125.1 uncultured Candidatus Saccharibacteria bacterium | reverse complement strand
GAACTGACCTTAACATTTAAATTATATGGAACGCCAGATGGCCGTGAGGTTGAAATTACTGAACCGGTTGTAACAAACGAGATTGGTCCGCCCGAGTCTTTGTATCAGGACGATCCAACTTTAGATAAAGGTGTGGTGAGGCAAGTTGATTTTTCGGCGTGGGGAGCCACAGCACAGTTTAGTCGTACAGTTACAAGGGGTGGGGAGATCTTATCTCAAGATAACTTTAGAAGTACATACCAGCCCTGGCGCGCAATTTTCTTAGTGGGAACAAAAGAGAATTAAAGAATTAGAGGTTTAGCCCTTAATAAGCACACTTACCAATGTAGTTTTATCCGTACTTTGCTCGTCGCTTGATTGAAAAGAGGTAGTAACCTCAACCTCCTTTTTCTGTTGCTTATATTTTGTAGTTGTAAAAATATCCGAAGTTCCCGAGGAAGTTATTTCCCACCCGCCTGGAACTAAAATGTTTTTATAGAAAGTCTGAATGTTTTCGGGCGAGTTCGAGGTTCTGTAAGTTGTATGTTCACCATCACTTTCCTGAGACGTGCCGATTACTTCGTAATTTTCAGGGTAGGGGAGGTGGGTTTTATCTTGAGTGCTTGTACCTTTAACCTGTTTGTGCGCTTCGGGGATTTGAGGCCTGAAGCCCGCGAAATTTCCGTATGTGTAAATTGATAAGCCTAGAAGCGCGGTTGTTAATATTGTTGCCGTCGCGATTTTTGTTGGGGCCTTTGTCATCAAGGGAATTATAGCGTATTCATGGTTTTGATATAATGCGGATGCTCGGTATCGTTTAATTGCGTGGCCCCGTCGTCTAGCGGCTAGGACGCCAGGTTCTCATCCTGGTAACCGGAGTTCGATTCTCCGCGGGGTCACCATAATCTTTTGATAATCACCTTTGGTATACTTTCATTGTGAGCGATACGGTAAAAATAGTAGTTACAGTTCCAGAATCCCACACAGACATTGTTTTAAAAGCAATGGGGGATGCTGGTGCGGGAAGAATAGGTAACTACAGTCACTGCACGTTTACCATAAAAGGTGTCGGCAAGTTTCTACCTTTAGAAGGGGCACATCCAACAATTGGCGAGGTTGGTAAATTTGAAGAAGTTCGGGAAGATCGTGTCGAAACCGTTTGCAAAAAGGACATCTTAGAAAAAGTTATTGAAGCAATTAAAAAAGTTCATCCGTACGAAGAGCTTGCCATTGATATTTATCCTTTGGAAGATTTATGAAAAAGCAACTCGTAAAACACCTTTGGATAATACTTGGAGCTTACGGAGTTTGGTTTGCCCTATTTTCCGGGTTTGAGGAGGTGGCAAGGGGGAAATACTGGAAAGTTATCGCAAGTCTTGCATGTGGTTTTATAATTTTTATTGTTACTGAGCTAGTTATTTTTAAGAAAGACTAAGACATGCCCCTTAATACGCAAGAAAAAGAGAAATTGCTTCAGGCAGAAATTGCTTATCTTGCAACAGCAGACTTAAAAGGCAATCCTCACGTGAAACCAATATGGTTTGTGTTATACAAAGGAAAAATCTGGTTTGAAACCCATCTTCCCACAAGAGCGTTTAAAAACATCGAGCAAAACAACAAAGTGATGCTTTGCTTTGGCGGTAGGGAGACATATTTAGTATGGGGAAGTGTTAAATGGTATGAGGAAAAAGAAGCTCCGGTTGACTACAGAAAACTTCTTTGGGAAAAGTACGGTGATGATATGGATGACAGCTACATACACGACAAAACTAGAATTTTTGAGGTAATTATCGAAAAAGAACAGTCTTGGCATTATGCTAAGAGTTGGGATTGATCCTAAAGCTTATATTCCTGTCTTGGGTCTTTTGGAAAGTTAACCTCGTCAAACAGTACTATCAGGTTGGGTTTAATGCGATAACAAACGTGCCCGTCTTTGTTCGCAATTATTTTCTTTACCCTTATTAAGGACATTCCAAATCTTTTTGCGTAAAGTAATATCGCAGAAAGGGCTTCTTTCCCTTTTAACTCCTTAGCCACACCTTGAAATGATATCCCTCTAACATCCTGGTCTGGGGTATGTGGAAGAACAATTGTCCCACCCACCTTTTCATTATCGACAATCTCTTTTGAGTGCCTTCTTTTAGGAGTTGAGATCCAATAAAGGTTAAATTTGTTGTCGTAGGCAAAATAAACGGAACAGGCCCAAGGCTGGTCTTTTCTGGAGGTTGCTACTTGCATCAGAACCGCCTCGTTGAAATAATCCTCTATTAGTTTTTTAAGATTTTTCATAAATAGACTGTACTACAGGATTAGATTACTGTGCAATCGCTATTAGCCCAAAGTTTTGAGTGACATCCCCCCATCTATAGTTAATACTTCCCCGCACATTGCATCATTCTCGAGCAGAAACGTTATTGCGTGAGCTATCTCCTCCGGCTCTATAAATCGGTCTATTAGCTGTCCGGCACCGTAGCCTACTTTCTCCTTTTCTGTTAGCTTGCCCCATCGTGGTGTGAGTGTGCGCCCCGGTGCAACAGCGTTTACAAGTATTTTTGGTGCTAAGGCTCTTGCTAAGTTTTTGGTATAACTTTCAAGAGCAGCCTCCTGGGAGGCATACCCCATCGCTCTTGGACCTCCATGCCCCAGTCTTCCGTGTATAGATGAAATATTTATTATTTTTCCCGTTTTCATCAGCTCCAACGCATATTTCGTTACTCTTATCTGACCCAGGAAGTTAACGTTAAAATTGTTTTGGTACACATCCAGATTTGTCGGGGTGTCAGAAGAATAAAATGCGCCACCGCTATTGATCAGTATGTCTAGCTTGCCGAATTTATTTTTTATCGTCTCAAACATTGCCTTTACTTTGTCGTCATTGGTAATGTCAGTTTCGATTATGATATTTTCGGAGGAGTACTTATTGACCTCTTTTAGTATTTGTTCGGCTGATTTTTTGTCACTTTTGTAACTTATGATTACAGAAGCCTTCCCCATCGCCAGTTTTATTGCCGTGGCCGCGCCTATTCCTTTTGAAGCCCCAGTTATTAAAGCAATTTTTCCGGTGAGATTCATGGACACATTCTACAATAAACTAAGTGACCTGTTTATAAGCCCGTAAGCCATGTTAAAATTTCGTTATGAAAACAGCTTTTGTGACAGGCGGAAATAGAGGAATAGGAAGAGGTTTTGTAGAGAGCTTCCTAGATAAAGGTTTTCAGGTATTTGCAGGAGTTTTGGATCCGGAAAAGTTTGACCCTGGTCTTAAATCCAACCCCAACCTTGTGGTAGTTCGTCTCGATGTTTCTGACGACGCCTCCATAAAATCCACTTTTGAGGAAATTTCGACCCATACGGACCACCTAGATTATCTTGTTAATAATGCAGGGTTAAACAAAGACACAGTGGCTGTAAATGGAAAAGATAAAGTTACTATCCTGAAAGATTTAGATAGAGGGTTACTTCAAAAAATGTTTGATGTTAATTCTTTTGGGCCGATGCTAGTTTTGAAGGAATTTGTGGGTTTGATGAAAGAAAATCCGTCCTACGTAATAAACGTATCCTCCAATAGAGCCTCCCACCACGACGAGTATGAAAACTCTTCCGGAAATTACGGCTATCGAGCCAGTAAAGCTGCCCTGACAATGCTAACTCTTTGCAGCTTGTATGACTTGCCTAAGAATGTTAAAACATTTTCCGTCCACCCCGGTAACGTAAAAACCGACATGAATCCTGAAGGTGAGCAGGATCCAAAAACTCAAGCCGGAAGTATTATCAGTATTACGGAAAACTGGAAAGACGAGTTTAATGGTGCATTTTTAAGATACGACGGAACGTTTTATCCTCTTTAAACATGCCCTTTAAAAAGATTCTTAAACATCTTGCCATGTCCTGGAACAATCCAGTCGGCTACTTCTAAGACTTTCTTTCGCGATTCTTTAAGTGCTTCTATATCGTTCGCAAACGGATCATGTAAATTCATTAGTGCTTCAAGTGACGATGCATCTTGCTTCCCATCTTCCCACCAAAACACATCCTGGGCTATACATACTGTTCCTAAATCATCATCTTTAAATACAAGTGCTGCATGCTCGGCTGAATGACCTGGTGTTGGAAGAATTTGTATTTCTGTTCCGGGTAACTTGTCTGAGTATGCTGTTTCAGCATCGTCGTTCCACAACATCGACCCATCATATAATGCGTTGTTTGGAAAAAGTTTTAAGTTTAGGAAGTGGTCGGGGTGGTAATGGCTCAAAAATAAAATATCAATGTCATTTGGGGTAAGACCTTCCTCCTTTAGCGCATTAAGCAACCTTTCCTTGTTAGCACCTGGATCAACCAAGATTTTTAGATCATTATGGTAAATAAGGGAGCATGTGGGACTTGCCTGATAAGTAGTACCTGGACCAGACTTCGCATAGCCCTCAACCAGGACCTTTAGTTTATTCATATTGGTATTATAAACTAAGTTATGGAAGTTCCACAAAAGCTTCAGGACTTATATAGACATTGGGAGTACCACGCCCGTCCGGTTGCGGTTTCGGATAACGAGGTACTCGATGAAGACGTTTTGGTCGATATGGAGGCTTTCATGTCCGAAAGAATGCGGGTTTGGGGAAACAAAACTTTGCAGCAAGTCCCACCTTTTACTCAAGACAAAATCCTTCAAAACTTCCGCTTCTGCAACATTTATAGAGAGTTAGATAGGCAAACCATAGAAATTCACGAACATCTAAAGGACTTACGAAACGATTTTCCTTTGTGGCTTTTGAATTTGGCCTTTCATAGGTTCGTTTGCAATCCCAGTACTGTCAAAAAAGTTGGCCTGCTTAACTTTTCACGTGAGAACAACGAACAAGTGTATGAAAATCTCATGGAATTAGATCGTCCGAAGTATGGCACTGCCTACATTTTTCCAATTAGTACAATTCAACGCTCGAAGTATCCAACAAGAGAGGAGTTTTTCTGTTTTTATCTTCCTAGTGTGATGAAAAAGATTGCTTCTGCCGTAAAAAGGTTCGAAAACATAACTGTTTTGGAAGCTTTGGACACGGTACTTCCTCTGTTTGGTTTTAATCTCAAATTTCACTGGACTGAGGTCCTAATTGATGTTTCCTATCAATACCAGAACTTAATAAATCTGTACAAAGACTTTCCAATAGGCCCCGGCTCACTGCCCACGATGAAAAGGCTCAATAATAAGTTAGATCCTGTGGAAATATGCAATTTGCTTGTTCACCACCAACCCGCAAATTTCCCTTACCTAACCTACAAAGGCAAAAAGGTTTTACTGTCGGCTGAAAATTGGGAAGGTGTTGGATGCGAATTTAGAAAGTATACAAATCTAAGCCTTGGGAGAGGAAGAATTAGGAAGTATCGCTAGCCAATTATTGCTAAAATATAACCAATGCCTGTTCAAGACCCGTTAGAACAAGAAAAGGAAAAACTCCAAAAAATCATTGCCGAAGTTAAAGAAGGCGTCATTATTGTTGACCCACAGCAAAACATTTCGCTTATGAACAAATCTGCGGAAGAAATTACCGGCCATGGTCTTGTTGAGGCTTTAGGCAAGCCAATTTGGCACGTTCTCACACTTTTGGATAATGAAAAAGAAGTTAAACCCGACATTTACTGCCCCGTTAGCAGCATAAAACTTGAAGGTATTGTTTATGAACGGGACAATTTGACCCTAGTTGATAAAAAGGAAGAGGTAAAAGTCGTAAATTTGAAAGCTCAAAAAATGAAAGATGGAATGGAAATGGGGGTTGGGTGCATTTTAACCATTGAAGATACTTTTGCTCAAAGTGAGCTTGAAAGAATGAAGCTTGATTTTGTTGCCATGTCGGTCCATGTTTTGCGAACCCCGCTATCTATTCTAAAAGGCTATCTATCCTACTTAACAAAAGACGAAACTCTAAAAAAACTTGATGAGGCAGAAGCTGGTTACTTGCAAAACTCTGTTGTGAGCGTTGACGAGCTTGTTTACCTTGTCGATAACCTGCTAGATCTGACCGAACTTCAAACTAGTGGTTTTAGAATAAACACTGTTCCTGTGGATTTAGATAAAGCTGCTCAAAGTGTTGTTTACGAACTCAAACCTTCCGCGGACGCTAAAATGCTAGAAATTATTTACGCCCCGTCCCTTTCAGAACTCCCGCTGGTTTACGCAGATGCTACACGTTTAAAAATTGTTTTGCGAAATTTGATAAGCAACGCTATTAAATTCACAGATGTAGGAAGCGTGGAAATTACTGTTGCCCAGGAGAGTTCGGATTTCTTGAAAGTTACGGTAAAGGATACGGGGCGGGGAATTCCGGAAAAAAACCTTCCGCATCTTTTTAAAAAGTTTTACCGTGTGAAAGAGGCTTTGGAGATGGAAACGGGCAGAGGGCTTGGCTTGTATGTAAGCAAAGAAATTGTAAACACCCACGGTGGAAAAATAGGTGTGGAAAGCAAAGAAAGAGCCGGATCGACCTTTTGGTTTACGATTCCCGTTTATAAGGAAAGGAAGTAGAATAACCCTATGTCTAAATCGCCCAAGCCACTAAAAGAAATAATTACAATCGGAGTTGATAGCTCAACAACAAACTGCGGTGTAGCCGTCTTTAGAAACGGAACTTTAATAGAAACCTGTAATTTTGTTTTTCCTGGCACTTACGATTTAGATAAGCTTGAAAAAATTATCGCCGTTTTTGACAAGCTTTTTACCAAACACAAGCCTCAAATGGTCATATTAGAAAAACCCGCCCCCGTAAGAAATTCCAAAACATTAACCGCGTTAAATCAGGTAGCTGGGGCAATTTGGGCGACCGCCGCTATGCATGGGGCGTTTATTGACGACATGCATAATAAAATAATCAAAAAAGTAATGGGCATTGAAGGCAAACACGATGCCATTAGAAAGGTAAAGGAGTCTTACGGCTTTGAAGTTGTAACAGATCATGAAGCCGACGCCGTTTTAACCGTTGAAGCCTACCGAATACACATGAGTGCGCGAAGCATAGATTAGTTCTATACTTGTTAAACTCTGCCCTTTTATCCTGCCTCCAAACTGCTAAAAAATAATGAAGATGTCGATACGCTCAAAAAGCATATTAGTTGGAATATTTTTTGGATTTCTTATCGTGGCTGGAATGTGGATATTTGCCGGTTCGCCTGGGCATATATCTAACTACCTTTCGTTTGTCCTCGGATCTTTCTTTTTCTACCTTTTGTTGGTTCACAAGTTTCGAAATATCTGGCTGGGTTTGTTAGGAAGCCTTCTACTAGTTCTAATTCCGGGTCTTTTTGCCCAATCCTTTCACTTTTCTACTGATGTAGCGTTTATGACCACTTTTATCATTGCTACATACCTCGCGGTACTTTTTTCTGAGCACAAGCAAACTTGGTTAGCAGTTCTTACGGCTTTAGCTTCGGCGTTTCTGATTGACATGAAGCTTGCCGGCTTTTTATTTCCGATTTTGCTGATCGATGTTTTCTTTCTTAACGGATACAAAAAAGAAGATAGGAAAGTTTTGTGGGTGTACTTAGCCCTCGCTGCCATTTTTTCTTTAAGTATGTTCTTTGCTTTCGGGCACAGTTCTTTTGTAAATCCGTCTCCGTTGCCTTGGTTTTATCTTTTGAGATGGGTCGCTACAACTACACCCATCGCCTACTTAATTTTGGCGCTTCTCGGAATTTGGCTTTTTATATACTCGGTTCCGGAGGCTACAAGAGAAGAGTTGTTTGTAGGAGGTTGGCTGGTTATCTCGTTGTTACTCGGAACTTTGTTTCGATCTCATTTTCTCAATATTTGGGGCCAGGCGTTTTTTCTGTATCCCGCGATTTTGTATTTTGCGATATTTGCACTCGCCAAATCCTCACTGCGAGTTAGAGCCATGCTGCTGGTCTTATTGGCAGTAAATGTGGGCTTTATACTCTTTTTTATGCCGGAAGTTTTGCCTAATTTGACACCTAGTATTTAGGGTGCTAACCTTTGACAAGGTTAATAGCAGTATGTCCCCAGCCACTGCAAGAGTTGGGGTTTTTCTTTTTTATTAGATTTATTTAAATTAATTTGAAAAATATGTCAGACACTATATTTCTAACCAAAGAAGGGTTGGAAGAACTTAAAATTGA
>CAZGUN010000029.1:0-8398 GCA_964529125.1 uncultured Candidatus Saccharibacteria bacterium | reverse complement strand
CTGACTTTGATATTTTTTCAGCTTGCGATAGTTACTTTCTCTTCACTGTTGATTTATGCAATTGCGGAACTTGAAATGAAAAATAAAGTGCTGGCGTTACTGATGGGCCTAGCTTATTTGCTATATCCAGCCATGGGATTTGTGCTTGCTTGGACGGCGTTTCATGGCGTTACGCTGGCTATACCTTTTTTCCTCGGCGCATTTTATTTATTTGAAAAAATGCACATCGAGCAGAATTTTTCTAAAAAGAGGATGGTTTGGTTTTGGGTTCTGCTAGTGATCACAATGTCAGGGAAAGAGGAACTTCCTTTGTTTATTTTTATGCTAGGACTTTTTATTTTGCTTTTCAGAAACGGTGCATTTAAAGATATTAAATCTTTCATTTCCACAAAAATTGCTAAGTTAAGTCTGAAAATCATGGGGGTTAGTCTTTTGTGGTTTGTCCTAGCCTTTTTTGTGATCATTCCCACCTACTCATCTTCGAGAATAGCGGGGTACGAAAGATTTGCCCAAGATTTAGAAATTAAAGTAGATACAGCCCAAGATGTTGGGGCTGAAAATTATTTCTTAAGGAGATACGAGGAGCTTGGGGGCTCTTATACTGAAGTCGCCCTAAGCTTAATCACAAGTCCCAGCAAAGCGGTACGGATACTTTTTAATGGCGACAAGCCTGAAAACATGAGAATGACCTTTGACCCCTTGTTGTACGCGCCGCTACTGTACCCGCCACTTTTTGTTATTGCTATCCCCGAGCTTGTTATAAACTACGCGATCACCGGCGGGAATGTTGGAACCTCTGAAATATTTAATCATCGAATCTCAATGATTATTCCGGTTTTGTTTTTAGCCACACTTTATGGAATAAATTATGTGGCTGGTCTTATTTCATCGTACATAAAGATAAAAAGGGTTTACGTTGCGGGTGTGATGTGTGTGGTGCTTGTTGTCTCAAACCTTCTGCTTTCTTACTCGTACGGAAATCCAATATACCTTTGGTTTAATCAGGCGGTTGGGAAGAGACTAAATCGGCTCGCTTTCGCCCGAACAATATTTGAGGATAGCAAAGAGGTGTTGGAAAGGGATCTGGAAATTGGTGAGAGATTTAGGCTTGCGGAATTTGAAAGAAGAGATAGGGAATGTGCCAGGGCGGTTATAGATTTTGTACCAGAAGGCGCTTCAATTTCCGGTCCCGATTATTTAGGAGCACACCTTTCCATGAGAGAAACTTACGCCATATTTCCGGCCCTTTATAATTCAGCCGATTATGTGATTGTGGACGTGTTTTCGCTTAAAGTTGTGGAGCTTTTGGATCTGGAACAGGACGTGATAAATAAAGTGGTTGGAAACGTTTTGAAAGATGAAAATTACCGTTTGCATACAGCTTGTGGGAATTTGTTTATTTTCGAAAGAGCCGGCCTGCATGATAAATCTGATATTTTGCCGATTCAGGAGTTGTTTACATTTGATGAAAAAGTTAATCTGGAGATTTTTGAAGGTTTGTATGTTGTAGATTACGCAGTCCCATCTGAAATTGTCCGCGGCCAAACTTATAACACACAATTTACATTTATCAGAAAGGTGGATAAGGCTTTAGATGACTATGTAGTTTTTACCACTTTCGTGAACGCCGAAAATGGCGAAGTTTATCAACTGCCCAACCTACCATCCTTTGCCTTATCAGAACCTAAAACGTGGTCTACCGGCAGATACTTTACGGAAATAAACGAGGTTAGGTTCCCGGAATTTGTAGAGCCCGGAACATACAAGGCATTTGTGGGTATTTCCAACGATATTCGCACACGCAGTATCTACTTAGGAAACGTGGAAGTTAAATGAAAAGTTTGTTGAAATGGCAGGTGATAAGCTTTATTTCGCGTGGTTTAGCCATGGCGGTAGGGATTGCTCAAAGTATTGTGATTGTAAGGATTTTGAGCGTGGGGGAGTATGGGTTGATAACCTTGGCAACTTCAATTGGAGGAGCTTTTGGCATTTATCAGCACTTGGGTTTAGCTTCCGGTAGCACTAGGGAAATTTCTTCGGCAAAAGATAATAAAGAAGTGTTTGAGATTTTTTTAACGTCAGTTGTCATTAGATACTTTGTAACAATTCCATTGGCTGTGATACTGTTTTTTCTTTCCGAGTATATTGCCGTAACACAATATGGAAATACCGCGCTAGTAGCCCCACTCAAACTTTTTGCTTTTGTCTTATTAATTCAAGGTGTACAAAGTATTTTTAATTCTGTTATTTCTGGAACTCAAAAGTTCAAACAACTCTTTACTTACCAAGTAGCCATAGCGGTTGCCGGCTTGTTTATTTATATACCCTTAATTTATTTGTACAGAGTCAACGGCTTTTTCTACTCTTTGATACTTTTCAACATTCTTGCCTCGCTTTCCCTTGGAGTAATGGCTTTGGGCCCGCTCAAGGGCAGCTTCGCTCGGCCGAAAAAGGCTGATTTCGCGCGGCTCCTAAAGGACATCCTGTCTATCAGCCTTGCAATTTATGTTGTGAAAATAATTGTTACCTACTGGCAGAAGTCCGGCCCGCTTTTATTGGGTGTTAGTTATTCACCGGAAGAAATTGGGTTATTTGGATTTGCCTTACTTTACGCTACAAAATTAATGGCCGTTTCAGATTCAGTAACTGACATAAACCTTCCAGTTCTGTCGAAAAAGTTTGTTGAAAACATTGAGGAGTTTAAAAGTTTATTTATCGGAAACTTCGATAAAATTTTTGTTTTTATAGTGTTTGCTGCGATTACTGCTGTTTTTTGGGTTCGAGACATTTTTCACCTTCTTATTGGAAGTGAGAAGTATGACGGATCGTTTCCGTTTGTCATGCCCCTGGTTTTCGCCTTTATATTTTACTCGGTAGTAAATATTGTTATGTCCAGCATTCTAGTCCCGGCGAAAATGGTAAAAGAAATGATAGCCGGATTTTTATTCATGTTAGTATCCACGGTGGGATTTTACTTTGCGTTTAGGCCTATGTGGGGCGGTTTGGTAACGATGGCTTATGCGATGACATTCGGGGTTTTTGTAAGCTTGGTTCTATTAGCGCTGCTTTCTTTCAAAAAGCTTGGGTTTTCTTTTCTCAGGTTGAAACACGCCATTCTTATAATTGTTGGGCTGGTAATAAGTTTGCAGGTTTACACAAGTTTTAATGTAACTAAAGTCTTGGCTTACCTTTTGGGTAGTGTGGTTTACATTGCTTTAGTGTTTTTACTTAAATTTGTGACAAAAGAGGATGTGCAAGCTAGTTTTAGCAAGTTGAAAGTTATTTCTCTTGGAGCGGAAAAATAATGGATAAGAAGAGGTGGCAGATAGTCCTTAAGATTCTTGTCAGCGTTGTTTTATTTTCGGTTATCTTTTCACGAATAGATTTTTCTAATGTTTTGAGTAACTTTCAACTTGTTGATTTAAGATACCTTCCTCTTCTGGTCGTACTTTTAGTTTTGAATTACGTGGTTAGTTCAATTAGATGGAAAACGCTGCTTATTCATAAGAATTCGGATAAGATTAGCGTTAAATATTTAACCCAGCTTTATTTTGTGGGGGCGTTTTTTAATAATTTCATGCCCACAAGCATTGGCGGAGATATTTACAAGGTTTTAGCCTTGGGAAAAAAGATTAGCAGTAAAGCGGACGCCCTTGCCGCAACTTTCATGGAGCGATTTACAGGCGTTGTGGCGCTGGTTCTTATTTCGTACTTCGGTTTAATAAAAACATTTGAATTTTGGGTTGGCCAACTTCCATCGGCGGTTTCCGAAAATAGCTTATACCTTACCTTGTTTAAATTTTTAGTATTTTTTGGATTTTGGATTGCGGCGGGGGGAGCGTTCGTGCTTTTAAGAGTGTTTTCAAAAAGAGTAAAGATTTTGGAGAACGTTTACAACTCCTTACTTTCATACAAAGGGAGAAACGAAATTTTAATAAGCGCTTTTTTAACATCCTTCGTTGTTCAACTCTTAGGAATCTTTACACAGTATTTTGTTTTTGCTTCAATGGGCATTAACCTTTCATTTGGATATGCCCTGTTTGTCTTTCCCGTCATAACTTTAGCTAGCTTTTTTATTCCATCTCTAAACGGGCTGGGTGTTCAGGACGCGCTGTATATGCAACTTTTCTTAAACGCGGGTGTCCCAGCCGAGTTAGCTTTGGGAGCTTCTATTATTTATCATTTGTTAAGACTTTTCGTGAGTTTGTTCGGTGGGATTTTATATGTATTTAATAAAGAAAATTAACAAGGAATATTTACTCCTTGCACTGTTTGTGGTGGGCTTCTTAATCACAAGATTGCCCGGAGTTTACGATGATGTGGTTAATCCAGATGCCGTGAACTGGCACTGGCGATCGGAGCAGTTTGTAGTGGGTTTAAAGTTTTCCCAGTTGGAAAGAACCTACCAGCACTACCAGCCCGGCACAACGCTAATGTGGATTGTTGGGCCAACCGTTGAGCTTGTGAAGCAGTTTAACGGTGATATTAAGTACAATCAGGGTACGTTCTTGGTTTTTGATTACGTGGCTAAAATCGCGCTCATCTTTGTTCAACTTGCCCTTTCACTTTTGGGGATTTTTCTTCTGGCAAAAATTATTGGGTTTAATAAATCTTGGCTTACATTTTTCATTTTTTCGATGGAGCCCTTCTTTCTTGCAAATTCTCGGATGCTGCATTTAGATGTTTTACTGACATTACTTCTTTTCATCGGCTTACTTTTTACATATCTCCATCTCAAAAGATTTAACTGGTACTTAGGAATTTTAGCCGGTGCATTCTTAGCGCTGGCTTTTCTTACGAAAAGTGTTGCGGTAGGAGGGCTTCTTTTTGCCGTAGGTGTTGGCGGATTTTATGTATTTTTGCAAAAAGGTTGGAAAGAGGCTTTGAAGTTTGCCTTTTCGATTTTTGTTCCGGCTATTCTTGCATTCGTAATTTTTCTACCCGCCCTTTGGGTTGATACAAAAGATGTTTTGCTAGGGATTTATGACGGTATAGAGCGGGTTGGGATTAGAAGCGGGCACAATCAGATTATCTTCGGAGAAGAAACCCGCGATGGGGGAGCAAGCTTTTATCCATTGGTACTTTTGCTTAAAACCTCGCCGTTTTTACTTTTAATGTTGATTTTAGGCCTATTTAGAGCAAAAAAACCCGATTTCAAGGCCCCATCACTAAATGCCTTTCTGGCGATATTTTTCGTGGGGTATTTGATAGTCATGACAGTTTCCAGCAAAAAAATCGATCGATATTTACTGCCCATGTATCCATATTTTGCGCTTTTGGCGGTGGTGAGTTTTTATCAGTTCAAAGAATACTTACAGACGAAATTTGGGGCATTGGCAATCAAAACCTTGACTGTTGGCTTATCGGTATCTTTTGCTGTGTTTGTTTTATATCCGTTTCTCAACTTGTATCCATACCACTTCACTTACACCAACCCTCTTTTTGGTTCGCCGCAGTATGTGCATGAAAATATTTTAGCGCAAAAACCTTTTGGTGTGGGAATCGTAGCGCTAAAAGATCAAATTTTAGAAAAGTATGGCTACTACCCAACACTTGGATTTATAGATGTAAAACCAATGGAGGCAATTTATAAAGCCTCGAGAGTTTTTGATATCAGAGTTGATGGGACCAGAAATTACGACCTCTTGGTGCTTGGTGTTAACGAAGAGATTCCTCAGAAAGTTTTGGACTCAAATTATAATTTTATTCTTGACCATACAATGAGTATAAATGGTCTAGAATACTGGAAGGTTTATGTTAAGGAAGCTAAAGTTCGATAAAATATTGCTATTAATACTTTTGGTGGGGTTTGGCCTTCGTGTTGCCGGTGTTGAGCACGGGTTTCCATTTATTTTCCATCCTGATGAGCCCGCAGTGGTGCGTTCGGCGATTGGACTTAGATTTGATCCAAACCCCGCTCACTTCGACTGGCCCCATTTACATCTATACCTAAACTACTTTCTTCATTTTCTTTATATAAAATTTAGGATCCGCTTGCAGGTCTTCGGTTTGCAGGAATCTTTAAGTACACTCTTCCCGTTAATGTGGAGAGACCCGTTAATTTTCTATTTTCTTTCCAGGTTACTTAATGTATTTATGGGAACTTTAACGGCGATTCCAGTTTATCTAGCTGGCAAAAAGTTGTTTAGCCGAAGTGTAGGACTGGCTGCGGCTTTGGCTTTAATGATTCTGCCTTTTCATGTTCAAACTTCTCCTTTCGCGCTTATAGATATTCCGACTGCTTTTTGGGTCGCGTGGGCCTTTTACTTTTCGGTAAAGATATTTCAGGAAAAGGATTTAAAAAATTATTTGTGGGCAGGATTATTTATTGGTTTTGCCGCCTCAACAAAATATAACGGAGGTTTGATGGCTGTTATGATTCCCGTTGCCCACTTCTTGCGAACCTGGAAGTCTTCAAGTGAGAAACTTTTGGATTGGCACGGAGTTAAAGCTCTGGTTCTTTCGGGGCTTACTGCCGGGTTCGGTTTTATTCTGGGAACTCCGTACTCAGTGCTTGATTTCGACACTTTTATCCGTACTGACGGGCCAAAGGGCGCCTTATGGCAGTTTGCAAATGTGGGGAGAGTTGGGCTAGGGGAGCAGATTGTGCAATTTTTAAACGCTCTTACCTTTGGATTCGCAAGAAATTTCGGCTACATTTTCATATTTCTGTATACGATTACTGTTCTTTACGCAATTTTTATTAGGCGAACCAGAAAAATCTGGCTGATTTTACTTCCGTCCCTCTTTTCGTTTTTCTATGTAGCGGGTTTTAATACGACTCGCGCGCATTATTACACAATTATCTACCCCTTCGTAGCTTTGGTTTCAGGTTACGTAATCATTCATTTAACCGAAATGATTAAACCCAAATGGCGAAGTGTAGCTTTAATATTATTTTTCGCCCTTCCTTTCTGTCTTGCATTGCAAGACGCCACCTTTCTTGTTAAAAAAGACACTAGGCTAATCGCGTACGAGTGGATGCAGGAAAATGTAACCACTGAAGATAAAGTTGTTTATAACAGTAACATCATAAACCCAGTTTTGGAGAAATTCCCGGAAAATGAAGTAGAAAAAGGTTTACTTAAGGTAAACTTTGCTACAGGAAGTGGGTACGCAATATTAAGTTTCTTTAACGAAGAATTTATTGAAGACAATGCCCGTTTAGAAGAGGAATTTGCCTCGGTAGAAAGTTTTGATAAGGTTTTTGAAGTAAGCGCGCAGGGTAGAAGGGGCCCGTACATTTTTATTTATGCTTTTGGACAAAATCAAGAAAATTAAATACGAAATATACGTTTTTGTGCTGTTTGTACTGACTAGGCTACCAAGCCTAGGCTACGACATGTTCACAACCGACGAATGGAAGTGGAAACAGAGAATTTACGATTTTGGAACGGGTATTTTCACATTAGATTTTGCAAAAACCATTCAAATGTATCACCCGGGAGTAACTTTAATGTGGTTAGGAGCAGTTGCTGTAAAGTTTCATAATCTCACGTATCGGATTTTTACAGGAACCGATCCGCAAGACAATGACATAAACGCTTTGTTTCAACTCCACTTTACCCAAAAGCTGTTTATTGTTTTGGCACTCGGGATTTTAATGGCTTTCATTTTTTACATTTTGCGAAGAGTCTTTAACGTAAAATACGCTTCGATTACCGTCGCACTTCTGACACTTGAACCTTTGTACGTTGCTTTAACCCGGGTCGTCCACCTCGAAGGGTTACAGGCAACTTTCATGCTTGCCTCGTTTTTAAGTCTTTACATGTATGTTTCCACGGAAGAGAGAAAGAAATGGTTGTTTATATCTTCTGCTCTTGGGGCGTTGGCAATGCTTACTAAAACCTCGGCGCTTTTTATTGTGCCTTTTGCAGCCCTTTTGTTGTTTGGGCACCACTTATGGGAAACTGGGAGCTTTGCGAAAGCCTTAAAATGGGCATTTCCCAGGTATTTGCTGTGGCTTGCGGCCTTTATTGTTGCCTTTGTGGCTTTCTGGCCCGCCATGTGGACAAACGCACCTCAAGCCCTCGCCGAGCTTCAAAAAGGGGTTATTGATGTTGGAATTGAAGGCGATCATATACAGCTTTTCTTTGGAAAATGGGTTGAGGATCCAGGATCGATGTTTTACCCGGTGGTTTTGGTTTTAAGGTCATCCTTATATTTAATTTTCGGTCTTTTAGGTTCGCTGGTAGTTTTTTCGAAACTTGATAGGAAACAAAAAAAGTTTGCAACGTTTGCGCTTTTGTATGCACTGCTTTATATTGTTGAGCTTTCGATCCCGTCAAAAAAACTTGATAGATACATTTTGCCCTCTTTAATTTCGCTAAGTTTGGTTTCCGCGATATTTCTCGAGTGGTTGCTGAATCTGCTTGCGGAAAAGTTTTCAAAGGTTTCC
>CAZGUN010000028.1:0-8517 GCA_964529125.1 uncultured Candidatus Saccharibacteria bacterium | reverse complement strand
ATAACCACGTTGAAACGCAGGCCAGGTCTTTGTTTGAAATTTTTTGATCGTAAACAAAAAGGCCAATCGATATAAAACCGATCAGCCTTTAAGAACACATAAATATAATCAGTTACCAATCCCCAGATCTCCGGATGATCCCAATCTCCAGATGGAATGCAATCGTGGCAAAGGTTTCGAAGTTGGAGCCACAAGCTGCAAGAAGTTGATTTTCTTAAACGGCAGCCAGGAAATCCAACCTTTGCTTTTCATCAGAACATTAACAACACTCAAAAACAAAAAGCTTAGGGCGGCGGGCGCAAATGAAGCTCTGAACAAAGCCTCACCTACACCAGAATCGGCAAAGCCTGCGTAGATATACCACGCAGAAAGGACAGCCGTTAAAGCAAACACATACCAAACACGCAAATAGCGCTTTCGATCGTGCTTCTCCCTAAGGGCAAGATTTAGCTGGCACAACATTACAGCCGTAAACAAGGTCCCAAACACATAAAGGGTTGAAAGGAGTATTGAGCCCGCAGTACTTGCCGCCGCTACAGATGGCCATAAAATTGAGAGCAGCGCGGCGTAGCATAGTCGTGCCGCGGCCAAGATCAACAGCCAATTAATAAGCTCCCGGTTACTTTGAATCGTTGCTTTAGCTAAAAAGTCAGCATCCATTTCTCTCCTCCTCTAGGTGAGAACTAGTCGATTTACTAAGGGTGTCCTTTAGGCAAGATGATATTACTTCAAAGTTATAAAGTCAATTTAAGGGCTATTCCTCGCAAAACACCATTTTCCCAGCGTCTGTTTGAATCACTTTCGAAACCGTCACCATCAGCGTTTTTCCAACCTTATTCTGCGCCCCGGCTACCACAACCATGGTTCCATCTGCCAAATATCCAACACCTTGGTTTGGCTCCTTTCCAGCCTGCACAATTTTAATTTTTATTTTCTCACCAGGTACCGCGGCATATTTAACCGCGTTTACCAACTCATTTAGGTTTAAAACCTTAACTCCTGAAACTTTTGCCACTTTGTTCAAATTAAAATCCATGGTCATTAGGCGAGCATCGTATTTCTTGGCAAGTCGAACTAATTCTTTATCCACTCCATCTTCTTTTGAAATATCCCCCGGCGCTTCATGCACTTTAACACTTCCAACCCTCTTCAAAGCATTTAACATATCCAATCCCCTACGGCCCTTCTTCCGTTTCAGATCATCTTTACTGTCCGAAATTAAATGAAGCTCACTTAAAACTCCACTTGGAACAATCAAATCCTCGTTCAAAAATCCCGTCTTCACAACATCCACGATCCTACCGTCCACTAAAACCGAAGTGTCTAGCAAAACTGTAGCTTTAAGTTTTTCGTGTGTTTCTTTTTCGCGCTTTTCTTTCTTCTCTTTTTGTTTCACGCGCCTTGCCGTGGACATTCGCCTTGACTGTTGATTCCAAAAATCAGACACGATGTTTGCAACAATCAAAGCAATCAACTTTTCAAACCAACCGCGAACTTTTTCGGCGATAATCGGAACGGTATGAAAGCCAAAAACTCCAGCGGCAAGTGCTATTAAAGTTTCGGCCAAAAAGCGAATCCCAAAAATAGGGTTTTCAAAAAAGAAGGCGGAATTTGAAAGATTAAATGCGGAAATAAAAAATAGACTGAAGAGCGTTACCCGGGCTAAAAATCCCCAGACTTTAGGGTTTTCTAAGGCCTTGCGAAAGGCGCTACGGCGGCTACGAACAACGTTTTTTCCAGTTTTAATAATTTTGGCAGGAGACATGTTTTCTCCGATGGTATATTCATTTTGGCAGTTTTAAATTTTAAGACAATGCTACGATATCGCTAGGTTTACGGCTTCTTTCACAGATTTTATTTTCTGCGGGCTTATTACATTAGTATAGCCTAACTTTTTCGCTTCCTTAATTCTTTTATCCTGATGTGAAATATTTCGAACTTCTCCAGCAAGACCCACTTCACCAAAAGCAACGGTTTTTGATTTTATTGGCTTATCTTTTACAGATGATGCAACCGCAAGACAAACGGCCAAGTCCACCGCATATTCGTTAACCTTAAATCCCCCGGCAACGTTAACGTACACGTCTTGATCGCCTAAGTTTAGACCACAACGCTTTTCTAATATTGCGATCAAAACTTGCAGACGGTTTACCGGAAAGCCGCTGGTAGTGCGGCGCGGGTAACCAAAGAAAGTTTTGGTTGTGAGGGCCTGAATTTCAAAAAGTATTGGGCGGAAGCCTTCCATTACCACCGAAACGCACGAACCTGAAGCCTTACTTCCCGCCATTTCAGCTAGAAACATTTCTGAGGGGTTTGTCACGTCAATCATGGCTTTATCGGTCATTTCAAAAATTCCCACTTCTGACACCGGGCCAAAGCGATTTTTCGTAGTCTTTAAAATTCTAAACAAATGCTGGGAATCGCCTTCCAAATACAAAACCGTATCCACAATGTGTTCAAGAACTTTTGGGCCCGCAACCGTTCCCTCTTTTGTAACGTGCCCCACTAAAATTACTGGCACACCGGTCTTTTTTGCTATATTGGTTAACTTTTGTGTTCCAGCCCTAACTTGGCCAATAGAACCTGCAAAACCTGTGTACTCATCTGAGGTAATTGATTGGATTGCATCAACAATTACAAGTGAGATGCCACTTGTTTGCTCGATAGTGTCCGCAATAACATCAGCGTCAGTTTCAGCAATAACTAAAAGGTTTTCCGCTTTATACCCCATTCTTTCCGCACGAACCTTAACCTGCGCCAAACTTTCCTCGCCGCAAACGTACAGGATTTTGTTTTTCGGCATGTTTTTGGCAATCTGAGTAAGAAGTGTACTTTTGCCAATTCCAGGATCGCCTGCAAGTAAAACCGCCTGCCCTGACACAAAACCTCCACCCAAAACTCTATCAAACTCATCTGATCCCGAAGAAGTCCTCTCAGTTTCTTTGTTTTTTACTTGAGATAAGGAAATCGGCTTTGCTGAGTAACCACCCGTTCTTCGTGAACCACCAAGCCTTGCCGAAGCTTTGGTAGGAGCTGCCACAATTGTTTCCTCAAAAGTGTTCCAATTCTTGCACGAAGGGCATTGCCCAAGCCACTGAGGACTTTCAAACCCACAAGACTGGCAAATGTAAATGTTTTTTGTTTTTGGCATAAAACTTGAGCTTTCTAATTTCAGTGTATCAGGAATTTTGGGTGGGGAAAGAGGGTGGGTTCTAATTTTGTTGGAAATTAAAAACTTCAAGGCCGCGTCTTTATGAATCATAGACGCGGCCTCGTTGAAATTGCTAACTCTTCTTACCTGTGTAAGGATCTTCGTAGTAACGGTATGCTTCAGTCCTTACCTTTCCGCCATCCAGATAAGATTTTTCAACGGTGATCCACAGACCCCCGTTTGTGAAATAGCCCTTCTCCATACCAGAAAACTTAACTTGGTATCTAGGAAATTCGAGGCGCGATTCCAAACCTTCGCAAAACTGCCTTACCAACTCGGCTCGTGTTTTGTTTGTTATTCCGTATCGCCAATTGGGATTCGGGCGAAAAACAAACATAACTCTCACAAAGCGGTAAAGCATCCAAAATTGTGCTGTGGGCCATACCTTACTACCATCGAGCAGAATATCGGTAATGTCCTGGCCGGTTGTTTCAAACTTTTCTGCGGCCCAAAACCATAACTGTAGGGCTATTGCGTCCCGTCGGCCTTGGTCTACCACAATCCACATTGCTGTGAGACAGAAAGCCCAGATTGCAACAGCGATACCCACAATTAGAACGGCGATCGGCCATAAGCTTTCCAGCGCTGGCTCCGCCCAACCGAGCACCAGCAATGCAGCAATTACAAAGGCTGCGATGCCGGCGCCTACAACTGCGAACAAAACCAATCTCTTAGTCCCGCCCCACTCCTGATACACTAGCTCCATCATTTGAAGCCTCCTATATGGCGCATACGCGCCGAGAATTGAGCATACGCTCTGGGGTTATTTTAATATGAGGGTGAGATTATGTCAATGCTATAGGATTTCTACTTTGTTGTTATAACTAGTTTTAAGCCGTAGCGGCCTCTGCGGGTTCTTAAGCAAAAACTCGGCAACTTTGTCCAAAAGCTCGGTTTCTACAGTTCTTCGCAAGGCTCGTGCACCATATTCGTCGTTGTAGCCCTTTTCAAATAGATGTTTCTTCACAGAAGCGGCAACTGTTAAGCTAATTTGCTGGGCTTTTAACGTTTTATAAATTTCGGCAAGCAAAAGCTCCAAAATTGTCACCTGCTCTTTTTTACTCAACCTCTTAAACACAACTATTTCGTCAAATCTATTGAGCAATTCCGGCTTCATAATCTTTTTCAAATTCTCCCGCAACCTTCCTTCAACCTCATCGTCTGACTTTCTTCCACCACTAAAGCCAATGTCTTTGCTTAGAACAATATCTGTGCCCAAGTTGCTTGTTAACACCACAACTGCCTGCGAAAAATCATGCTCCTGACCTTTTGCATCCACCAACTCGCCCTCTTCTGTAATTTGAAGCAAGATGTTTAGCACGTCGGGGTGGGCTTTTTCTATTTCGTCAAACAAAACAACTGATTCTGGCATGTTATCAATTTTTGAGGTTAATTCTCCGCCCTCTCCGTATCCAACGTATCCTGGAGGAGCCCCTACAAGCCTTGCCACCGTGTGCTTTTCGCCAAAATCGCTCATATCAAGCCTGATTAAGTTTTCGTCTCCAAAAGCAGCCTCAGCTAAAACCTTGGCAAGCTCTGTTTTTCCAACGCCTGTTGGGCCTAGGAATAAAAAGTTACCCAATGGACGCTTTTTCGCTCTCAAACCAAGTCGAGAACGAATCAAAGCCCGCGAAACAGTTTCCACTGCCGCGTCTTGCCCAATAATTTTTTCTTTTATTCTTTTCGAAAGATTGCTTAGACTTTCTAAATCAACAAAACCGCTATCAATTCTTGAAACTCCCATATCTGCTAAGACCTCATCGATCTCAACGGTGGTAAGCTCTAAAGGTTTGGTCATTAGCAATGTGTGTCTTGTTGAGTCCAGTCCTGTTTCAATTACAGCTAGCTTGCCCCTTGCTTTCATCGCATCGTCTATTGAACCAATTTCTAGGTGCTGAGTGATCTGCTTATTTAGGTCGTTTTTCTTCTTAATAAGCTTTTTATATTTCACTGGGACAAGATCTTTCTTTAATAAAAGTTTCGTGCAGGCTTGATCAAGAAGTGAAATGCCTCTTTGAGGAAATTTTGTATCCTTTATGTTACTTTTAGCTGTCCTGAAAGCATAGCTTAGAATTTCAGGCGAAATTTTAATGTTATGGTAGTGGCTTAACTCCTGGGCTTTTGCCTTTAGTACAGCCTTAATCTTAGGTTCCTCGGGCTCTTCAAGATGAATTTCTTCAAAAGTGTCTAAGATTTGGGTTGCTTCTCCAGCCAATCTTTCATAAAAAGCCGAATTTACTACCCCAAGAATGCTAACTCCTGCGGTTGAAAGGTAAGACTTAAGCATAGAAAAGGCTAGTGGTACGGCAAAACCAACGTTTGTACCAATAAATAAGCTTTGGAAATCCTTAATGTACAAAATCACATCTCCCGCAGTGTCCAGTTCTTCCAAAAGCGTTGTGATACCAGCCTCAATTCCTTCGCGGTTTGAAAGATTTGCAATAAAAGAAATCACGTCAAATTCAATAATCTGATACCCTGCAAGCGCCACCGGTACTTCCATTGCGTTTAATTTATGAACCAAAAGCTCAACTAGACTCTTTTTTCCAACCCCAAAGTCCCCAATTACCAACGGATTGGCGTTTTCTTTCTGCAATAAAACGGAGATTAGCAGCTCCACCTCTTCTCGGTATACGGGCATGACGCTGGACAAATCTTTATTTAAGTTAGTTCCGAAAGCGTCCAATAAAGGCGTCTTGGTAGTAAATTCAGAAACCTGACTAAAGTTTGGAAAGGAACTTAGGCTTGTTATTTGCTTTTTCACATTCTCAACATCGGGCGAGCCGGTAATTTCAAGCAAGGCAAGCAAAAGATGCTCCGTTCCAACGTATAAATGCTGTAAAGAGGCGGAGTGGTAGTAAGCTTTTTCCACTAAATCGTTTAAGTTAATGTGTTTGGAGGTATTTAGCTTTAAACCGGGATTATTTTCTAAAATGTAAGTTCCAACCCCACCTGACGCTTTTATTGAACCTATCACGTCGTTGGCACGGGAATTAGATTTGTTTTTTGGCTGGGAAACGCCGAGTATTGCGGTTTTTGCTCTTTCTGTGAGTCTGTTTAACATTTCAAACTTGTTGGCTACTTAGCCTCTTCGACTTTGTCGACTTCCTTGGCAGGTTTGGTAAGTTCGGCACCTTCACGCATGCTTAGGGCAAGTTTTTGGTTTGCGCCCTCAACATTTGTAACGGTAACTTCAACCTCTTCGCCCTCTTCTAATGGGCGTGTTGCTTCGGAAACGTGAATCAAGCCGTCCAGTCCTTTTTCTAAAGTTACAAAAGCTCCAAAAGGAACAATTTTGCTGACTTTACCCTTTATTTTAGTCCCAACTGGATATTTTTCCTCCGCTGTCTTCCAAGGATTATCCATAAGCTGCTTAACGCTTAGCGCCAGTTTCTTTGAATCCTCGTCAACTCCAATAACCTTAACTTTAATTGGTGCGCCAACGGTGTAGTAATTTCCCGGATGACTTACCTTTTCCCAGGCAATTTCGGAAATGTGAACTAAGCCTTCAATGCCTTCCATATCAACAAAAAGTCCAAAAGGCATAACGCCCGTAACAACGCCTTCCAACTCCCCACCAATTTTAACTTGTGATAGTTTTTCCTTACGAACCTCGGTACTATATGTTGAGGTTGCATCCTTTTCCGAAAGAACAAGCCTATTTTTTTCCTTATCAATTTCAATTACTTTAACTGTAAGTTTTTTACCTGCCAGAATTTTTAACGACTCTTTAAGCTCGGCTTCACTTCCCGCGGCAAACTTAGCCATATCTTCAGTAAAGTGTACCCGGTCTAAATGTGATAGGGGAACAAAGCCGCGAAGGCCCATGCAATCAACTAAAAGCCCGCCCTTGTTATATTCCAAAACCGTAACTTGTAGCACGGATCCGTCCTTAAAAGCCATCTCAACATCTCTCCAGCCGCGCTCTCTTTGTGCACGCTTGAAAGACAAAACAATATGACCCTGATCATTTTCTGCTTGCATAACGTAAGCCAAGACAAAATCACCAGGCTTTAGATTTTTTGCCGCTTCACTGTCTCCTAGCTCGTCGCTCATCACAACGCCTTCAGATTTAGCTCCAACGTCAAGTAAAATTTCTTTGGGGGTAACACTAACTACAATTCCTTCAACTACAGCGCCTGGTTCAAAAGATTTCAGTTCGACAACTTTGTCGCCTAAAAGCTTAACCATTACTGAATCTTGTTTAAATATTTTTCTAGCTTTCATATGATATCGATAAGGGCATATTAATTTATGAACACTGTCCCGGCAACGACCTATTTTCCCCGAACTTAAAGGACGAGTATCTTCGGCGCTGATGGGCTTAACTTCTCTGTTCGGAATGGAAAGAGGTGTGACCCCATCGCCATCGTCACCGAGACAGTGCTCACAAATTGGCTTCGTGCCCTGATTATTGAATAAGAAGTATGTTTGTTTTTACCTCACCAAAATTGTTCATCAAGAAACAACAAAGATGCGTAAACATTAGTACCACTCGGCTGAACACATTACTGTGCTTACACCTATGGCCTATCAACCTGGTAGTCTCCCAGGAGTTACGTCCCCCTTAAAGGGGGAAGGATTCTAATCTTGGAGCGAGCTTCGTGCTTAGATGCTTTCAGCGCTTATCTCAACCGAACGTAGCTACCCAGCGATGCTCCTGGCGGAACAACTGGTGCACTAGAGGTTCGTTCGTTCCGGTCCTCTCGTACTAGGAACAATCCTCCTCTGAATCCAATCGCACATTGCGGAAAGGGACCGAGCTGTCTTGCAACGCTCTGAACCCAACTAACGCGCCATTTTAATGGACGAACAGTCCAACCCTTGGTAGCTGCTTCACCACCAGGATATGACGAGTCGACATCGCATGATTATCAACTATTACTAGTTGCACTGACTATATCTTCTTCCTCTTTCTCTAAGAGTTTAGAGAGTAGGAGTCGGCGTATTATGGTTTCTTTGCTTTCCAAAGAACCCATCTCTTCCTTGCGGAATCAGTCGATACGGGGTCAATCTAATAAATTAGATGACTTCCCACGGTATTGTCCTTTGACAAAGTTTTGTCAGTTAGGAGTCCACCGTTATTAGCCGAATTTTTTATGGTATTGAATTACTTCAATAGCACCCCAAATGTATTCAAGGTGCCAAACGGTGCCGCCGCTGTGGACGCTCGGGCACCATTAGCCTGTTATCCCCGGGGTAACTTTTATCCGATAAGTTCCGGGCCTACCATTAGGCACTCGGAAGATCACTAAGACCTGCTTTCGCATCTGCTCGACTTGTAAGTCTTGCAGTTAAGTTCCCAT
>CAZGUN010000027.1:0-9166 GCA_964529125.1 uncultured Candidatus Saccharibacteria bacterium | reverse complement strand
CTATAGCTACGCGAGAGCTTTCTTTGGATTGGCAAAAGGCCGGAAAATACTTTTCAAATATTTTATTGATAAGAATTCTTATCTCCACAGTAATATTTTTAATTACCTACATCGCCTTGGCCTTTTTTCCTTACTCGGATTCCCTCAAGTTCGGTATTAGGTTAAGCTCACTCTTAATCCTTGTGCAGGCTCTTATTGCAACAACTAACATAATTTTTCAAGTAAAGCTTAAATATCTATACTCAACAATAGGTCTTGTTGTCGGAAGTTTCTTTGTCCTAGCCTTCACCTTGCTTGGAATTTATTTTAATTGGGGCGTTGTATGGGTGAGTTTTGGCTATGTGCTGGGTGGCCTCCTAGCATTTTTAGTGTGTCTCTACTTTGTAAAGAGGTTGGGCGTCGTCTTAAAATTATCGTACGATAAAGACCTCTGGCATTATTTGTTTTTGCAATCCCTCCCAATCGGGCTGATGTTCATTTTTAGCCAGATTAATTTTAGATCCGACTCAATTCTTCTCTCAGTACTGCCCTTACCGGCAAGTTTTAATTTATCGAATACCGAATCGGTTGCTTTGTACGGGCTTCCTTATAAGATTTTTGAAGTGCTTCTCGTTATCCCAACGTTTTTCATGAACTCTGTTTATCCGATTTTTGTTCGTCATATGAACGAAAGTAAAGAAAAGATTAAATCGACATTTCTTAAGGCCTCTGGGATTCTCTTTATTGGCGGGTTGTTGGTTGGTGCGATGGGTTTTATTTTTGCACCACAAATAATTAATGTTCTTGGAGGTTCCGAGTTTGTAGAGTCAGTGGCTGTACTAAGAATTCTGCTCGTCGGAATTTTTGTGTTTTACTTAACCCAACCCGTTTCCTGGCTAATAGTTACTTTAGGTCACCAAAAGTATTTACCAGCCGTATATCTTATTAGCGCGGTTTTTAACTTAAGTTTAAACATCGTTTTAATTCCAAGATACGGTTTTTACGCTTCAGCTTACCTAACTTGGGTTTCCGAAATACTTATTTTGGTGTTGCTGGCAGTATTTGCACTTAAATCATGGAACAAGAAGTATGAAAAAGCCTAAGCTGCTGAGTTTTTTATTTTTTCTTTCTGTTGCAAGTTTAAGTTTGGGCCAACTCGCTTTATTTGGTAGCGATAGGGGAGTACCGATTTATTTTTTTGATTTGATTGTGGCAAGTTACGCTTTACTTGGATTAATTTATTTTCTAAGTACTAAGAAATTTGAAATTCCGATACCTTTAAACGGTTTTTGGCTTTTTTCGGTAATCGCGCTTTTTTCACTCCTATTTAGATTAACGACATTAAGTAACGAAGAATTTTTTGGATCAGCGTTTTATTTGGTAAGGTGGGTTTTTTATTTAATTGCGGCAGGTGTTACCTACAACGCTGTGAAACAAAACCACTTTACTCTAAATTTTGTTTTTAACGTCTTTTCATTTTCCGCATTATTTATTGCTATAGCGGGGTTTGTGCAGTTGCTTGTTTTGCCTGATTTTACGACCTTAGACCCGGAACTGGGCTGGGATCCGCATAAGAACAGGCTGGCCTCAACGTTTTTTGATCCAAACTTTACGGGTGGGTACTTAGCCCTGATTATCGGCATGAACCTAGTTAGGTCTTTTGCCCAAAACGCTAAAACTGGCCTTATGAAGGCCTCTTTCTTCATAATTACGCCTCTTATTGCCTTATTTCTTACCTTTTCCCGAAGTTCGTGGGGAATGCTTAGTGTAATAGTGCTCGCGCTTGGCGTTTTGAGGCCAAAAGCGCGTTGGTTGCTTGTTGTGGCGGCACTTTTTGCCTTTTTAACGTACTTTGCTGTTCCAAGGGTTCAAACAAGGCTGGCGGGTACAACAGATCCGGCCGATTCTGCCGCTTTTAGGCTTACTTCGTGGGGAAATGCCTGGGAAATAGCCAAAGATAATCTTTTGTTGGGGGTTGGCTTTAACTCCTTCAGATTTGCCCAGAGGGATTATGGCTTTTTTGAAGCTGGGACTTTAGGTGGAAATGCTGGCGCAGGTTCAGATTCGAGTTTCTTACTTATTCTTGCCACCACGGGACTTCTAGGTGTGACTATTTTTATACTTTCATTTTTCTGGAAAATTCCAAAACTCACGCTCGTTCCACTCATTCTCGGACTTTTACTTCACTCACAATTTGTGAACTCTATATTTTACCCGCAGATTTTGTTCGCTTGGCTGACTTTATGGTTGCTTCTTTAGCTGGATTTAGTGTACTTAATGAAAACGCTTTCAGTCGATGTGTTACCGGCTCTATCTGTGGCTTCAATTTTTATTTCCACATCACCTTCATTTACGCCTAGCAAAAGTTCAAAAGTATGATCAGATTTAACAACCGCTTGCCTTCCGTTTACTTTCACATCTGCCTCCTCATTTAATTTACCCTGGACAAGAACCCTCCTGTCTAAGTTAGAGATCTCCTCGCCATTGTTGGGCGTTAAGATATCAATTTCCGGTTTTTTATCGTCAAAAGCAATTGAAAATGTTTTGGATTTTTCACTTTCGTTTTGAATGGCGTCTGCTGCCTTTGCAAATACTGTGTTATTACCTTCGTGCAGCTCAACATTAGCAAACGTGAACCTGCCATCATTGTCGGCTGTAGTTTGTGCTTTTTCTGGCCCGTTTACATAAAGTTTAACCGTAGCGCCTGCCTCCGTAATCCCGTTTAGCGTAAGGTTTTTATCCTTTACAGCTTCGGGAACTTGCGAAAAGACTGGTGCGGCTGGGGCAATGGTGTCTGCCGGCCCGCTGTTATTTCTGTTTTTTGAAATTAGAAGGAAAAAAGAACCAACTTGAGGTCCAAAGAAGCTAAATATTACAACAAGAAGCAAAACGGTTCCTAAAAGTGCTCCAAGAGATTTATAAAGTTTCCTAAGGAGCATATCTTCCTGAGACACACGTCTATTCAGAGTATGGCTAGTTCTTCTTCGGGAAATCCTGTTTCGCATAACGAAATTTTATCATGTAAATTGATTTACGTTTGGAGCCGAAGGTGAGAATCGAACTCACGACCTACCCCTTACGAAGGGGTCGCTCTACCAACTGAGCTACTTCGGCATGCGGGTATTTTACTATAACGGGAGCTAATATTTTACTTCACTTTGGGAGACCCATTGTCTATCTTTGAGTTCTTTGAATTTTTCAGTAAGGTTTTCATTTTGCAAAAAAACCTTAACAACAAGCCTTGGAGTAAGAAGATTGTTTTTATCTTTATCAAATTCAAGTTCTTTCATCACCACAGCACCAATATAATCAGTAGCAATTTTTAGATGATCTTGTAGAATTCTTCGTAAAGCAATATCTAGTGTTTCACCCTCCCTAATTTTGTCCATAAATATCAACCCACCCTTTTCAGAAGAAAGTTTAACGAAGCCTGTGTTGTAATCGCCAAGTTCAAAAATATATGGTTTTATAAAGACCTTTCTTCCAGGATTTCCAATGCCAAAATCACTATAGTCAATTATTTTTAAAGACCTCTTGTAATATTTGTAGAAATCAGCGGGAATAAGACCTACATCTATTTTTGATACAAATTCCTGAATCGTATCCGCAACTTTATAGCTAAACTCTTCAGTAACATCAGTTGTGTTAAGGTCAATACAATGCATGATCATGCTTGGATTTAAAAGATGTACCTCCCCCTTATCGTTTAGCACATATAAACAGCCCAGGTCCGTTTTAGAAAGATCGAAAATAGGTTTTAACTGCCTCTCTTCAAAAACAGTTTGAAGTATAGGTTTATATATAATATGGGTAGCTACTTGCACTTCTTTAAGAATCGGTACATAGCAACCTAAATCTTCAGAAAAAAGCCTTAGATTCTGAGATTGGCCAATTCCCTTTACGACACTCACTGTGATGCTGTCTTGATCATCTACTTCAAGAGCAGTCTCTTCGGCTTCCTCTCTAATAAAAGCCTTTGGTTCTGCATCTTCGTAGAATAGGTGAAATTCAGTTTCAGAGTTTTTTGTAAGACCCACACCCTTAAGTTGCTTAAGCTGAGATATAAAAGTTTCTAGATCTGCAAGCTTGGCTGGTTGATTATTTTTTCTGAGAAAATATTTTAGATTATTCACTTTTGAATTATATAGGAAGGTGGTGCTTATTTCATGGAGCGGGTGACGGGATTCGAACCCGCGGTCCTCTGCTTGGGAAGCAGATACTTTACCACTAAGCTACACCCGCCGACCTACTTTCGTAACTAATGATAAAGCTAAAGGTATGGCCAAGCAAACCCGCTAAATATTTCCGCCAGAAAATAGTACTGCGGGTTTAAGCCTGTCCAACTAAGGAATCATCAAAACTTGCCCTGCGTATATTAAGGCCTGCGAACCACTTGGCAAGTAGCCAATATCGCCAGCGTTAGCATTTAGGATTTCACCCCAGCGCGCTCCGTCGCCATAAACAGCTTCGGCAATTTCCCAAAGAGTATCGCCATCAACAACGGTGTAACTACCGCTTTGGATGTCACCTTGGTTGTAGTCATTTGCTGACCAGTAAACCACCATTGATCCCCATGAAGCCGATTCTCCGGCAACTTCGGTCGTCCCAGCCGTACTTACAGTTCCGTCAGTAGCTCTTTCGGAACTTGCAGCACCATTTTCCGTAATAGTTGCATCGCCGCCGATTCCCATTTCGCGACTCTCTGAGTTGTTGAACCTGTTTAGTGCGAGGTATCCTGCCGTAACTACAAAAATAAGAGCAATAAGCCCGGCAATGAAGTCTTTAGTTTTTTCTTGAGATAGATTTATTTTATTAAACACGTTAACACCTCCTTTTAAGTTTTTTAAATTATTGTACGAAGGCAGAAGTTTGCGACAGTTTTTTATTGGCAGTTGACAGTATGAGTCCCATTTTCTTTCTGGCGGGAGTGACGGGACTCGAACCCGCGGCCTCTTCCGTGACAGGGAAGCGCTCTAACCAGACTGAGCTACACCCCCATGATTAGTAGCGCTATTGTAAAGAAAACCCTGCTTATAGTCAACGAAAATCGTCTGGGAATGCTGTAAAATGTTGGTATGGAAAGATTAAGTAACGGCGAAGTTGTGGGGCAAATGAAAGAGGCCGTAGCGGCAATGGAAGTAAAGGGTGAGAACAGATTTGGAATTAGAGCTTATCAAAACGCCATTGCCTCAATAGACTCCCTAACTTCCAGTATTTACGACCTTTGGGAAAACGGAAGACTTAGCGAAATAGCAGGTGTGGGAGCAGCCCTTGAGCAACATTTAAACGAGCTTTTCACTACAGGAAAAGTAAAAGAATGGGAGCAAAAGAAGGAAGACCTTCCGGATGGAATGTTTGAGCTTTTAGGTGTTCGTGGGATTGGAGCGAAAACTGCCTATAAACTTGCCAAAACCTTCAAATTAAATACTCGAAAAAACGCTTTGCAAAAGATTAAAAAGGCGGCCGCTACACATAAAATCCAAGATTTACCGGGGTTTGGTGAAAAGTCCGAAAGTGACATTTTGGAGTCCATAGAGGACATGAAAAAGAGTAAGCAAGAAAAGCCGCGAACCCTACTACTTCGTGCTGAGGAGATTGCTGGACGAGTTGTTGAGCATTTGAAAAAACTTGATTCTGTAGAAGATGCCGTTCCTTTAGGTTCACTTAGAAGAAGAAAAGCAACAGTTGGTGATTTGGATATTGCAGTTTCATCTTCAAAGTCGGGTGAGGTAATTGACCACTTTGTAAAATTTGAAGAAATCGCCAATGTTGAGTCACAAGGGGAAAACATGTCCACAGTTCTTTTAAACAACGAGACTCAAGTTGATATTCTAGTTTCTGATCCCGCAAGTTTTGGATCGCTTTTGCAGCATTTTACAGGTTCTAAACAACATAATATTGAACTTCGAACTTATGCACTGGAAAAGGACATGTCCCTTTCACAATACGGAATTAAGGAAGATGGAAAACTTAAAGAATTTGCCACTGAAGAGAGTTTTTATAAACATTTAGGTTTAGACTGGATCCCGCCTGAAATACGAGAAGGGTCGGATGAAATTAAACTAGCAGCCAAGGGAAAGTTGCCAAAACTTGTTGAAGTTGGCGATATTAAAGGTGATTTGCACACCCATACAGTTGATTCAGACGGGAGCAGTACAATTTTTGAGATGGTAGAGAAGGCAAAGTCTTTAGGCTACGAATATATCGGCATTTCTGACCATGCCCCAAGCGTTCAAGCTCGTGGAAGATTTGATGTTTTAGGAATTGTTGAGCAAAAGCGAAAGCAAATCGATGAAATAAACGCCAACAATAAAGATATTAAAGTTTTATATGGCTACGAAGTAAATATTCTAAAAGACGCTACCCTTAATATGCCAGATGACATTATGGAAAAACTTGACTATGTCATTGCTTCAATCCATACCTCTTTTGATCAAAGCCGTGATGAAATTACCGAAAGATTAATTAAAGCAATTGTTAATCCTTTAGTTACGATAATTGGACATCCGTCCGGCAGGTTAATAAACGAAAGGGACGCGATGGATATAAACTGGGACAAGGTCTTTGATACGGCGGTGAAGTACAACAAAATTATCGAAATAAATTCACAGCCAAGTAGACTTGATTTGGCCGACCATTTGGTTCGAGATGCTATAAAAAAAGGCGTTAAGATAATAATAAATACCGACGCCCACATTACCCACGATATGGATTTTATGAAGTTTGGGATTGACGTGGCACGTAGGGGTTGGTGCGAAAAACAACATATTCTAAACACCCTGCCCCTTGAAAAACTCTTGAAAGCTCTCAAATAGTGTTGTACTTTATATAACATGTTTGGTTTATTTAACGGACTTTTAATTCCAGGAATTTTAATTGCCCTAGTTGGCTATTTGGTACTTTTATACAATTACCTCGCCCAGCTTAAAGTTAGAATCAAGGAAGCCTGGAGCCAAATTGACGTTCATTTGAAAAGACGCGCAGATTTAATCCCCAATCTAGTAGAGACAGTAAAAGGTTACGCCGCCCACGAAAAAGGTGTTTTTGAAGAAGTTACCAAAGCCCGGTCGGCATTAATGAGCGCGCAGGGTGTAGCAGAAACAGAAACAGCCAATAATATGCTAACCGGAGCGCTAAAGTCCCTCTTTGCCGTTGCCGAAGCTTATCCTGAGCTTAAAGCTCAGGCTAATTTTGCCTCACTTCAAACCGAATTAAGCTCGACAGAAGACAAAATTGCTTACGCCAGACAATTTTACAACGCAACAGTTCGTGACTTTAACAATAAACTTGTTACCTTTCCAAACAATATAATCGCAGGTTTCTTTGGCTTTAAAGCTGAACCTTTCTTTGAGGCAACTTCAGAAGAAAGACAAAACGTCCAAGTAAAGTTTTAAACCTTGCTGGCGGGCGTTACCGACATTTCAAACTTTAGCACCCGCACAGGCGGGTTTTTTGTTACTATGAAAGCAATATGACAGTATCAAAAGAAGAAGTAGAAAAACTAGCAAAACTCTCAAACCTTACCCTTACACCCGAGGAAGTGGAAAAGTTCTCCAAACTTTTTACAGAAACCCTAAAATACATGGATATTCTTAATGAACTTGATACTTCAAAAACCCGAGAAACGTATCAGGTAACGGGATTGACGAATGTGTTTCAAAAAGATGGTGAGGAAAGTGAAACTTTAAGCCAAGAAGATGCGCTAAGCAACGCCAAGGAAGTAAAGGGCGGCTTATTTGTTACTAAAGGGGTTTTTGATAGGGAGTGATTATGGGGAAATTAAACGAACTTACATTAATTGAAGCTTTAGACGGGCTAAAAGGCGGCGAATTTACTTCAACTGAACTTGTTGAGGCTTGTTTTAAGCAAATAGAGACTTATGACGACTCGGTAAAGGCATTCGTAACACTCACAAAAGAACAGGCATTAAAAGCTGCAAAGGCCGCCGATGAGGAAATAAAGAAAAACGGAAGCGAGGCATTTGGGCAGAAACCACTTTTAGGAGTTCCCTATGCCTGTAAAGATAACTACACAACTGAAGGAATTGAAACAACCGCAAGCTCCAATATTTTGAAAGGTTATATACCGCCTTTTGAATCAACGGTAACAAAACGGTTAAAAAATGCAGGGGCTATCCTACTTGGAAAAACAAATATGGATGCTTTTGCGCACGGCTCATCTACCGAAACTTCTGATTTCTTTAAAACAACAAACCCGTGGGATTCTGAAAGGGTGCCGGGCGGATCTTCAGGTGGATCTGCGGCAGCGGTTGCAGCTAACATGTGCATTTTTTCCATGGGGAGTGAAACGGCTGGAAGTATTAGAGGCCCTGCCGCCTGGTGCGGTGTTACGGGGCTAAAGCCCACCTATGGAAGAGTTAGCAGATACGGGGTTATTGCCATGGCGTCATCCACAGACTCACCTGGCCCGCTTACTAAAACGGTAGAAGACGCAGCTTTGGTGCTTGAAATTATAGCGGGGAAAGATTCACTAGATGCTACTTCGTCTCCCGAAGGAGTTGGAAATTACCTAGGGGACTTAAAGAAAGTGAGCATTAAAGGATTAAGAATTGGCAAACCAAGATCGTATTTTGATATAGAACTTGAAGATGGTGTTAAAAAGGCAATTGACGTAGGAATACAAAAGTTGCAGGAGTTGGGCGCGGAAATAATTGATGTAGATTTAATTGATCCAAAATACTCAATCGGCGTGTATACAATTTTACAAAGGTCAGAGGTTTCTTCAAATTTAGCAAGGTTTGATGGAATAAGGTATGGACATCCACGAACCTCCTTTGGATTTGAGGCTAAGAAGCGAATGATGTTAGGCGCCTATACCCTGAGCTCTGGTTATTATGATCAGTATTATTCCAAAGCTCAAAGAGTGCGAACGCTCATCATTGAAGACTTTAAGAAAGCATTTGAGAACGTTGATTTAATAATTGGCCCAACGATGCCGGGAATTGCCCCCAGACTTGGCGCCGCAGATTCATCGCCACTCTTTGGAGAGCTGACCGACATGCTTCAGGAACCAAGCTCTATTGCAGGGCTCTGTGGAATTTCCGTTCCGTGTGGCTTTTCAGATAAAATGCCTGTTGGTTTCCAATTAATTGGTAATTTCCTTGATGAGGAAAAGATCTTGGCTGTTGCAAGCGCTTTTCAGAGTGCCACAGACTTCCATAAAAAAA
>CAZGUN010000026.1:0-9317 GCA_964529125.1 uncultured Candidatus Saccharibacteria bacterium | reverse complement strand
TATTAAAAACCTTTTTGTGCTGTGGGTAGTAGAAGATGTGACCCATCCACTTATATTCAGGTATATCCTGGTCAGGAAGTTTCTCAACAATATAGCCAACATCTGTAATCTGCTCATCTGACCAAATAAGATTCCCTTTTAACGCTAGGGCTAAGGACATGTGTGATTCTGCCTTTCTATCTTCTCCTTTAAGGCCTGACATAAGTGAGAGTATTTTGGCTACTTTTTCTAAATCCGTGCTATTTTCCCCAACAATTCTTTGGTTTCTTAACATATCCCATTTATCTCCAAGGCCTGGAATATCCACACCATTATCGGACGTAAGCACATACCAGTCTGTGTGTTTAGATATTTCCACAGCCTTCTTTTCCGCGTTACTTTTAAGGCTAGTTTGATCTTCCTCAACCTTAACTGGTAGGTTTAACTCATCCCAAGTGTGTACCTTTACTTCCGGGATATCGCTAAGAATGTAAGCCATTTCACCAGCTTTATATGCATTTTTTGTTCCAATCAGAATGTCCATTAAAGATATATTAGCAAACTACTCAAGCAGTAGCTTGATTTTGCCTTGATTTAATTTAAAAATTTCAACATTATTCTTATGCCCAATAGGTGAAATGGGAGATGGGTGATAAAGAGGCAAAATCGTGTAGTTTTTGCCTTCAATATTTGCATCTACAACTTTTCCGATCTGTAAATCTAGTCCAGAATACTTATTAAATAACTCAAGTGTTTTAACTCCAAGTATTATTAAGAAACTAAACTTGCACGACTTAAGCTGCTTAATAAAAATTTCCCAACACTTTTCCCCACAACTGTTTAGTAAGTGCCTATCTTTGCCCACAAAGCACTTCACAAGCTCAGTGAATCCACAGCTTTCTACATTTAAACCGTACTCTTCGAGCAGTTTGTTTAGATTTTTACCTGTTGGAAGAAGCTTTCCCTCAGTTGTATAGAAAGCCTTACCAGACTTTCTCCAGCCATTTGGGGCAGGGGATTCGCCAACTATTAATACCTTACTACCCTTTTCTTTTCCAAGCTGAAGAAATTTGTCTGGGGGGTAGCTTTTTATGTTCTTGCAGTAATGCTCGTGACCTTGCATAAAATTAGTATACCGATTATCCTAGAGAATAGCTGAGTTCTAGACCGACATGCTCAGCCCAAACTTATGTCTGTAAAAATAATCTATTTCGTTCATGGAACTACAAACGATAATATAAACGAGATCTCTTCTGGCTGGTCGGACGCCGAGCTGTAAGCTATTCCCTCTTTGCTGTTTTGCAAATATATACTATTATCTACCTATGAGCAGATTTTTAATTGAAGCTCCCCATGAGGGGACTAAACTTGCCTGTGAGCGGGCAGTTAAAACTTTTCTTAAAACGGGTTCTCATTTTATGACAAACGCTGATTGGGGGTGTTCCGATGGAGAGCACAAAGCCTGGATTGTAGTAGATTTGGATACAAAAGAGGAAGCCATGCTTGTAGTACCTCAGGAATACAGAAAATCAGCAAAGGTAGTTTTGCTTGAGAAATTCTCGTTAGATGATGTAGATAAAAGCCTATTTACTCATCATAATTGAATATGCAAAAAAATCCCCTCGTTTTTATGGTTCGATAACCAGCCAGAACGGGCATCCCTAACGACCTGGCTTTCTCATACACTAATCATTCCGATTTTATAACCAATCTCACAATCCTGTTCAAAATAAACCCAATAATGATAAAAACTGCAATATAAAGCAATGTGCCTAAAAAAGCCGGGGTATATTTATATATGAAGTCATGGCGGTACATTAAAGGCCACTGTATTAAATAAATCTCATACGAATACGTCCCAAAAATGATCAATAGTTTGGAATGAACATCCTTGAGTAAAAAAATTAACACTAGAGCTAACATGGTCACCACACTTGTCAGCTGTTCAGTTAATACATCCTTGCCAACGCCGGAATGTATAGCAGTGTAGCCAAATACCAGGGCCAACAGGCCTATCAGGAAATAGCGAATGGCCGCAGCTGGCAGCAGCTTTTTAATCATTGCCCCAAGCTTTTTTTCATTTAAATAAGCAAAAGCCATGCCCAACGGAAAAGATAGGTAGTGAAGTTGATAAAGCTTTAGTACATCCTTGGATACAGGCAAGCTAAGCCTCGTCATAAAAATACCTAATAACAACACAATGGCGATTGACAACATTGGCTTGCTTCTACGATAGGCCAAGGGAAAAATCAAATAGTAAAAAAGGATAAGAGAAAAATACCATAAAGGTGAGTTAATTGATGTGTCAACGTCAGCAACGGGGAAAAACCCTAAAATGCTTTGTATTACGATGGTTAAATTATAAGTTTTTGACAGTAGGAAAGCGTCTAAAATTAAAGTGAGTATAAGCACCAACCACATTGGGACAAAGATGCTCCTTAGCCTCTTAAGATAAAAATACAAAATCGGTTTTTTAGACTTATTCTCCGAACTTGTTAACCCGAACCCCGATAAAAACAGAAAAAGGTTAACACCCACCCCTCCCGCAATAGAAAGGGGAAATAAAAATCTATGATCAGAAAATAAAAAGTAACCAATATGAGAAAAAATTACCATCAAAATGGCTATGCCTTTAAGCTCATTGGTGTGGGAATGGTTCATTTCGTGGGGCTTTGGGTCTTTTTTGGCTGTTAAAACAGCAATTGCAATTAAAATTGATGTAAAGAGTAAGGTTTGAAAACGGGGATCCAAAACGTTAACGTGCATTGATTCTTTCCCCCCAAAGGATATATCCCTCACTAGATGGATGAAATAAGTCCGATGAATAGTAACTTTGGCTTTGTTTAGAAAGCGTATAGGTTTCTGTATATAAATCTATCAGCCGAATACGATCGTTATTGGCAATGCTACCCGCCAAACTTGAAATGACCTCATTAAATTGTTTGGTCCGAGAATTTAATAAAAAGTTAAACGGTGGATAAATTACTTTGTCTGAACCTAGATATGGAATATTTATTACAGTAATTTGCGCGTCTGTTTTAGTAAGTAACTCATTCAAAATATATTGATAATTTTCACGAAAATCATCTATTGTTCTTTTGTTATGGATGTCGTTAGTTCCAATTAGCAAAGTGATGTAATCTGGGTTTTCTTCTACAGTTTGGGGAACTTGAGTTTTCATTACGTGCACCGTAGTGCCGCCAGGTTGTGCTAAGTTTAATAAGTTCACCTTTCCGTACGCTTCAGAAAGATCCAAAGCATACTGATATACAAAAGTTTCGTTAACGGTTGGGCTTCCAACGCCAGCGCTCAAACTATCGCCCAATGCAACATATTTTACCTCCCCAATACCTTGTGGATTTTCTAACATTAATGAGGTTTCAAGATACGGACTTCTTAAGTCCCTGTCGCCAATAAAGAGATAAAGCCTGATATAAGAAAAAAACAAGTAAAAGAAAATCAAAAGTGAGAAGGCGCCGAGGAGCTTTATTAATTTCATCTTATTGATTATATAATAAAAGGAACGGCGGGGCAGCGCTTAGCCAAGCCTCGCTTTATCAACATGAAAACACCTACCTTCACCGTCTACATTTTGCTCACATCCGCAAACACTTTTTATATTGGCCAGACAAACAACCTTAAAAAAAGGCTGGAAGAGCACCAAAAGCGCGGTCCAAGGTCAGCAAAGTATATGAAATACTTCTCGTCATTTAAACTTGTGTATAAAGAGACATTTTCTTCCCGTAGCGAAGCCATGAAACGGGAAGCAGCACTAAAAAAGCTTTCGAGATTAGAAAAGGAATTACTGGTTAATTGACCTGTCCATTTTTATAAACTAAAATCGCAGTATGCAAAAAATCACGCCATGCCTATGGTTCGACAATCAAGCAGAAGAAGCGGTAAAGTTTTATGCCACTATTTTCAAAAACTCTAAAATTGGGAAGGTTTCGCGATATGATGAGGCCAGTGCGGAGGTTTCCGGGCAGCCGGTAGGGTCGGTGTTGACTGTTGAATTTCAGCTTGAAGGACAAGATTTTATAGCATTGAATGGAGGCCCAGTATTTAAGTTTACTGAGGCAGTTTCTTTTTCTGTTGATTGCAAAGGTCAAGAAGAGGTTGATATGTACTGGAATGCTCTTACTAAAGGCGGCGGCGAGGAAAGCGTGTGCGGATGGCTTAAAGATAAGTACGGTCTTTCCTGGCAAATTACCCCAACAATTCTTGGCGAAATGTTAAGCGATCCGGATCCTAAAAAGGCAAGTAGAGTCATGCAGGCAATGCTTCAGATGAAAAAGATTGATACAAAGGCCTTGGAAGACGCGTATAACCAAGAATAAACCAAGTACTTAACCCTAGTTATTACCCAAACATCGTGTAAAATCCTACTGTCATGAAACTCAGAAATGTAGCCATAATCGCGCACGTTGACCACGGTAAAACCACCATTGTTGATGGTTTACTCAAGCAATCCAAAACTTTTCGTGAAAACGAGGCTTTTATGCATCAGGATCTGATTATGGACTCAAACGATCAGGAAAGAGAGCGGGGGATTACCATTTTGGCAAAAAACATTGCCGTGTCTTACAAAGGAACAAAAATAAATATTATTGATACTCCCGGACACGCTGACTTTGGTGGTGAAGTAGAAAGAACGTTAAATATGGCAGATGGCGCGCTTTTGGTAGTTGATGCACAAGAAGGTCCAATGCCTCAAACCAAGTTTGTTTTGAAAAAGGCGCTTGAGCTTAATTTAAAAATAATTGTGATTGTAAATAAGATCGATAAGCCAAATTCGCTTGTAGATAACACCATTTCAAAAATTTCAGACTTATTTCTTGAACTTGTTGCGCACGAAGATCAGCTGGATTTTCCGGTTGTTTACGCTTGGGGAAAGGCCGGAAAGGCTTGGAATGAGGTTCCTGCTGATCCTAACGCGCCCGCTGACTTTGCACCCATCTTTGAGGCAATTATAAATAACGTTCCCGAGCCAAAAGTTGATGAGGGAGCCTTTCAAATGCTTGTTACGACCCTTGATTGGGACAGTTACAAAGGAAAATACGCCATTGGAAGGAGTAAGAGGGGCGAGGTTAAATCGGGGCAGGAAGTTACTGTAATTAAGCCAGATGGCACCAAAAAAGAGTCAACGGTGGAAAAAGTATATGTGAACCAGGGCCTAGGAAGAGTTGAGGCTGAGATCGGAACTGCGGGAGACATTATTACGCTAACGGGAATTGAGACAGCAAGCATTGGAGATACAATTACTGATCCTGCAACACCAGAGGCCTTACCAACAATCAAGGTAGAAGAGCCGACTTTGGCCATAACAATTGGAGCTAATACTTCACCATTTAGAGGAACGGAAGGAAGTCTTTTAACTGGCACAAAAATTCTTGAAAGAATCAAAAGAGAGCTGCAAACAAATGTGGCTATGAAATTTAAAATTTCCGAAGATGGAAAGTACGTTTTGTCAGGGCGTGGTGAACTTCACCTGTCGGTATTTTTGGAAACTTTAAGAAGGGAAGGTTTTGAAGTTGAAGTAAGCAAGCCAACCGTTATAACAAAGGTTATTGATGGTGTTGAGATGGAACCTGTTGAAGAACTAACGGTTGATGTTGATTCAGAATACGTTGGCGCTGTAAAAAGCGAGGTTGGAAAAAGGCGAGGCGGACTTATTAGCCAGGAACAAATTCACGACGGCTCAACAAGACTTATTTTTGAAATTACAACTCGCGGACTTCTTGGCTTAAGGGGAACGCTTCTTACCTTAACCAAAGGAACAACTGTTATAAGTTCCATATTTTCAAAAAATCAGAAAATGGGTCCTAAATTTCAAAAGCTAAGAAAAGGTGTGCTAATTGCTTCTCACACTGGAAAATCCATTACCTACGGGCTGGTTGGCGCGCATGAAAAGGGGCCGGTTTTTGTTGAACCCCAAGTCCCAGTGTATGAAGGCATGATTGTAGGAATTAACGGACGTGATGAAGACATTGAGTTAAACATTTGCCGTGAGAAACAGCTTACGAACAATAGATCGGCCGGTGAAGATGTGATTTTTATACCCCCTGCAACTGAAATGAGTTTGGAACAAAAACTTGGATTTATTGAAGACGACGAGCTACTTGAAATTACACCCACAAATTTGCGTCTGAGAAAGAAGATTTTGAACGCAGATATGAGAAGGCGGGCGGTAAGAAACGAAAAGAGTAGAAATTAATCTTCACTTGCTCAAGCTTCATCAAGTTAGTAAAATTATATTAGGAGGTGGTTATTAATGGGTATAGTAGAAACAATAATCGGCGTACTTGTCCTTTTTTGGTTACTTGGCTTTTTATTTCACATAGGTGGAGGTCTTATTCATCTTTTACTTGTTGGGGCAGTAGTCGTTTTTATAGCAAGGCTTTTAGGTTTTACCATCTAAAAGACAATAATATAGCCTATTTACCTTACTCTCTTTAACGCATAGGATACGTGCGATGGAAGAACTAAAGAAAATTGGCGGTAAAAACACCTGCACTTCAGCAATCATCATTAAAAACGATAAGATCCTTTTGGGACTTAGACATTACACGCCCGATAAGTTCAAAAAGGTATCAGTTTGGACAACTCCTGGAGGAAGGTGCAACAAAGGCGAAAGTGTAGAAGAGAATCTTAGAAGAGAGGTGCTTGAAGAAACCGGAATTACAGACTTGAAAATTGGTAAGTTTCTAGGTGAAGTTGAGGGTGCAAAAAAAGGTGACGCACTTTTTGTCTTTTACTGCACCACAGATCAAGATGCCAAACTAACTGAGCCTGACAAGTTTTCTGCGTGGAAGTGGTTTGATTTTTACGAAATACCGGATAAGTTCCTTAATCCCAGGATATTACCCCTTATTGAAATGTTGGCGTAAAATAGCCGAGTGGCAAACTTCTGGCAACAACTAAAACTCGATAATAAACCTTTTCTGACTTTGGCACCTTTAGATGGAGTTACCGACTTTGTTTTTAGAGAAATAATTTCCGAAACTGCCAAACCTGATGTTCTTTTTACTGAGTTTACAAATACAGACGCTTTATTTTCTAAAGGTTACGATAGAACTATCCCAAGGTTTAAGTTTTCCGAAAAGCAACATCTCATTGTTGCTCAGATATGGGGACTGAATCCTGAGAATTTTCATAAGACAGCCAAACTTATAAAAGACCTAGGCTTTGACGGAATTGATATAAACATGGGATGCCCGGATAGGGGAGTGTTAAGAATTGGTTCTGGGGCAGCGCATATTAAAAACCCAACTCTTGCCAGTGAAATAATTTCGGCGACAAAAGAGGGCGCGGGCGAACTTCCCGTAAGCGTTAAAACCCGTATAGGTGTAAGTTCCATAGTTACAGAGTCGTGGGCTCAATTTTTACTTGAACAAAAGCTTGCCGCGCTAACAATTCACGGTAGAACGGCAAAAGAGCTCTCAAAGGTTCCAGCTCATTGGGATGAGATAGAAAAGGTCGTAAAACTGCGCGATCAGATTGCTCCCAATACAGTTGTTATGGGAAACGGCGATATTACAAGCCGCGAGGAGGCTGTAATGGCTCACACAAGATATGGCGTGGACGGAGTTATGATTGGCAAAGGGGTATTTTTAAACCCTTGGGTGTTTGAAAAGGTTCCAACAGAACATACTACCCATGAGTATCTTGAGTTGCTTTTGAAACACACAAATCTTTACTGCGACACCTACAAAGAAAATATTAAGTTTGATGTAATGAAGAAATTCTTTAAGGTTTATGTGAAATCATTTTCCGGTGCTGATAAATTAAGAGAACAGTTAATGGGAACGGATAATTATGAGCAGGTGGAAACTTTAGTTAGACCTTATCTTAGTTCGTAAAAGTTATCTGACGAAAGTTAAAGCAACACCCTTTTTACCAATTCGCCCGGTTCTGCCAATTCTGTGAATGTAATCGCTGTAGGTTGCTGGTTCATCGTAGTTTATAACGTGTGTAATATCTGGAACGTCTATGCCACGAGCCGCAACATCTGTTGCTACAAGAATTTTAATTTCCCCTTTTCTAAAGGAAGCTAAAGCTTTTGATCTTTTATGCTGTGACTTATTTCCATGAATTGTATCGGCCTTAAAACCTCTAGTTTGAAGTTCTTTAGTTAAGCTGTCAGCGCCTCTTTTGGTCTTTGAGAACACCAAAACTTTTCTAAACTCATCTTTTATGAGTAATCCGTGCAAAGTTTCAACTTTTCCTTGGCCTGTTACTTTTACAACGTCCTGTTCCACGTTTTTAATAGGAGATTGGGCCTCAGTTGTGATCTTAACCGGCTCGGTTAGTAAAGAATTTGCAATTTGTTCAGCAGCAGAGGTCATTGTTGCTGAGAAAAACAGTGACTGCCTTGTTTGATTAAGTTTCGAAATTAGCATTTTTATATCGGCTACGAATCCCATGTCTAACATTCTGTCCACCTCATCCAAAACAACCACATTAAAAAGTCCCAGTTTCAAATGGTTTCTTTCAAACAAGTCTTTAAGTCTTCCGGGGGTTCCGATAATAAATTGAGGGTTATCTCTAAGTTCATATGTTTGTCTACGGATATTTTCACCACCGATAACCAAAACTCGTCTTAACCCCGCCCCAAGCGCAAATAAATCAAATTCATTTTTTATTTGACCGGCGAGTTCTCTGGTTGGAGTGATAATCAAACACTTAGTAGTCTTATCTTTCATGGCACGATTTATAATTGGGATAAGAAAAGCCGCTGTTTTTCCAGAACCTGTGCTTGCTGTTGCTAAAATATCATTTCCTGCAATAACATTGGGGATTACCTGAGACTGAACTTTTGTTGGATAAATGTAATTTTTCTTAACTAAGTTTGTTTTTAAAAGCTGTACCAGATCAAAATCAGAGTATTTTACATCGGTAACATAAGTTGTGCTGTGCTCCACATCTTGCGCTTTAGCAACGTATCTATTATGACTTATTTTTTCTCCACTAAAACGTCCACCACCTCCGCCTTGTCCTCTTCTGCCTCTGTCGTTTCTGCCGTATCTATTGCTTCCACCATTTCCGCTGTTTCCACCACCATACCTACTTCCACCACTACTTCCACTACGCCCGCCACCTCTGGAGTTATTGCCATACCTATTACTTGTAGAATTTCTTCTTTCGTACATTTTTATTTAGTTTGGATTGTGCAAAATTGATAAAAGGGCTAATAGTAGCAGTAAGGGCTCACTTAAATCCATTTCGGACGATCGCGGAAAGAAGTATAGCATGGGTAAAGGGTTTGCATACTGTCCCTCTACACCCTTTTCTAATTCAATGTGTGGGGCATGTATGGCAAGATTTGAGAAAAAGTTTAA
>CAZGUN010000025.1:0-9389 GCA_964529125.1 uncultured Candidatus Saccharibacteria bacterium | reverse complement strand
CATTGCGCTTGCAACAGCTGGAACTCTTTTTATAGTTCTTGAACCTATTTTAGGAAAACTTGGAATTTTGGAAGCGGGGGCGGCGTCTGCGATAGATCCGGCCAAAAGAGTTCTCGGAAATTTCTTTGTACTTTTATACCAATTGAGCTGGCCGGTTTATATAATCCTTGGAAAAAATATGATGGGGAAAAGTTCGCGGGAGATTACTGGGGTGTTTAGGTTTCTCCATATGAAAAAAATGACGAAAAAGTATAGTTCAACAATTATTACAGCTTTTTCATTTTACGTGGGTCTGGCTTTCTTTATCCCAATGGCGGTGGTTGAAGGTTCACGCCCAGGCTTTCATATCAACCTCACCATAACTTCGATTACCGGTATTTTATACATGGTGGCGCTGTCTTCTATCGCAGCCTATGGACTTTACCAATGGGGCATAAAATACCTAGAAGCCCAGGAAACTGCGCTTTATTTCTACCTAACCGCCGTATTCACAATCCCAGCCGCCTACTTTCTCCTCGGCGAAATTCCCACAAAAACCATGATAGCGGGATCGCTCATAATTGCGACGGGCGTGATAATTGCGGAGAAATTTAAATCTTGATATACTCCCAAGCGTCGCAAAGAAAGAAACATGAAAAAAGACATTCATCCACAACTTCATAAAGACACAAAAGTTACCTGCGCTTGCGGGAATACTTTCGTAACAATGTCGACCTTGCCTGAAATTACCGTCGACATTTGTAGCATGTGCCATCCGTTTTTTACCGGACAGCAAAAGTTTATTGACACCGAAGGAAGAATTGAGAAATTCCAGAAGAAGATGCAGGCCGCAAAAGAAACCAAGCCCGCAACAAGCAAAAGGAAGAAAGGCAAAAAAACATCAAAAGCCTCGAATTCTCACGCATCTCTAAAAGACATGCTCACTGAAGCCAGAACAAATCAGTAGATGTTAAAAGAAAATCTCCAAAAAGAACTAGATAGATTAAATAAACAGCTTAATGAAAGTATGAAGCTTCTGGCGTCTTCTGATGAAAGTACGAGCGCAGAAATGAAACCTCTAGTGGAAGAAGAAATTGCGAACCTAAAAGCGCAAGTTGCCGCGGTTGAGGCTTCTATTAAGCAAGCCGAAGCGGGATTTTCTCGTAGTAAGATCGGTTCTGATGACGAATTTTCAGGTGAAAGCGGCATTAACCCCAACAAAGCAATTTTGGAAATAAGGGGAGGAACGGGTGGGAACGAAGCAGCTTTATTTGCAAGTGAGCTATATAGAATGTACACGCGGTACGCCGAGCGGGCGGGTTGGAAAATGCAGGAAGTTTTTAGATCGGGGGCAGAGTTTGGCGGTTTGAAAACCGTGACGGCTGAAGTTTCAGGAAAAGATGTATACCCAACATTGCAAAACGAATCGGGCGTTCACAGAGTTCAGAGAGTTCCAGTTACAGAGTCGGGCGGGAGAATTCACACCTCTACTGCCACCGTTGCGGTTTTACCCGTAGTTTCGCCAATTACAGTTGAAATAAACCCCAATGACATAAAAGAAGATTTTTACCGTAGTGGCGGCAAGGGCGGGCAAAACGTTAACAAAGTGTCTACCGCTGTTCGCTTAACTCATATGCCTACTGGAATTGTTGTTGAACGCCAGGAAGAAAGAACTCAGGGAAAAAATAGAGAAAAGGCCATGGAAATCTTGCGATCGAGATTGTATCAGATGATGATGGAAAAAAGAGTAAAAAATATTTCTGAACTTCGCGCGGACCAAGTTGGAACGGGTGAAAGAAGTGAAAAAATCCGAACCTACAACTTCCCTCAAGACCGCATTACAGATCACAGAATCAAAAAATCGTGGGGAAATATTGAGGGTGTTATGGACGGGGATCTGGATAAAATACTCAAAAGTACACCCTAACTTCGCAAACTTTAATCAAATCTCTATATATTGTATAATCCTGCAACTTAAGCTAAAAAAAGCTAATTTGGCAACCAAAGGAGAGCTATGGTTACTGTGAGTACAACGCGCACAAAGATAAGAACTGTTGAAATTTGCGTGAGGGAAAGAACCGTTATGCCCCTCTTCCCCGACCCGAAAGACTGGGACAGGGAGAAAAAAAGAAACAAGTTCAATCTTGCTATTGGGGACAAGGATCCCGAGAAGATCAAGGCGGGAATGAGTACGGTACACGAGCGGATGAACCCAAAGGAAGATCAGATCATTTTTATGTGTGTCGAGAACGGAATTCCGATCGAGCGCGTAACTTTGGTTGAAGCCGAAGAGTGGTTAATGGGCGCGGATTAGAAACTCGCACTAAGATGTAAAAAGGCGCTCGTTTTTCGCGAGTGCCTTTTCGTTTACCTTACCAAAACCACTGCATTAGGCAAACTTCTTCCCGGCCCCACAACATATCCCCCGTTAATATACAGCGCCGAACTTCCGCCCCCATCAAGATTTAGAGCGTTTTGCATGCCTAAGGCCTGGGAAACATAGGCAGCGTCGGTAACAGTAGCGCCTGTTACTATCGCCAAATAAACATTACTCTCCCCCACCCCAATCACACCCCGCGGGCCTTTTACAGCTGTTTGAAACGAAGTTAACTTATCCTCATTAACCACAACATTTCCGCCTTCCAAAAGGGTTGGGTAATTTGAAATGCCAGCCGACACTCCCCCACCTCCGTAGCTTGAAGAGTTTTTGTAAAACTTTGCGGAATTACCATTAAATGTCGCAAGCCCAGTGTCGCCCCAGGACAAGGCGTCCTCGTTTAACCAATCACCTAAACTGCTTTTGTAAAAAGCGTAGTCTGACGAATTGGTCTTGCCGCTACAACTGCCGTAATCAGGTGGGCAAAAATAGGAGCCGTTCATGCCGGCAAAGCCACCGTTGTCGCTAACATGCTGGGCAAGTGATTTTGTGGCACAGCCGTCACTACAGTCGCCATCGCTGGCCGCCGCGGTAACGACTCTAACCTCGGACAAGGGCATTTTTATTAGATAAACTCCAAAACTTCCCCTGCTTGTTGAAACGGTTTGGTAACTGTAGCCTTCAGCTGAGGTTGGTGGAGGAGGCAAACTTGCTAAATATTCCTGATACGAATCTTCCAAACCAACAGCATTTTCGCTAATGCTTGTCTTTAGCTCCGCGAATTTTTTGTTCAAAAGCTGGTCACCCCAACCGGCAACTGATCCAGAATAAGCAGTTACGTCTAAGCCTGCCTGCGAATTTCTCGAAAGTTTTGCATTAAAGTCGGCGTACAAAGTATAAATTTCCCGGATTTGAACAGTCTCGGTATTTGCTGGTAGAGCAAGTAAATCCTGTAGCTGCGTCTCTAAAGTGGCAAGTTGTGAAGTTAAGCCTAAGCTTTCCTGAACCAATAAGTGGTCGTTAAAAAGTTCTTCAACTAAGTTGTTTTGAAAATTTGAGTATTTGCCTTGCAGGCTGTTTATGGAACTTTGAAGCGCCAAAGATTTCCAACCCAAAAGAATAAGCCCCAGGGTTATAATTATATAAAGTGCGTTTTGAAGAATGGTAGGGGCGTTTTCTTTCAGTTTGGGCAGTAAGTTAGAAAACATAGGTAGGTACTACTAGTATACGCTATTGTGAACTTTGCGCCGGAATATCCGCTGCTTCAATTATGCCCTGCTTTGCGAGATCTAAAGCTCTGTTTAGCTGGCTGTCTACGCCTTGCTCGATTTCCTCAGATGTTCGCTCAACCACGACCTCAGGCTCCAAACCCACCTCATGAATCCACTCCTTTTCCGGCGTCAGCCACTTCGCAACCGTAAGGTGAATTCCGGAACCGTCTTCAAAATCGCGTGCGTCCTGAATTGTTCCTTTGCCAAAAGATTTCTTTCCAACCAAAAGCGCATCGGAGTGAGACCTTAAAGCAGCCGCCAGAATTTCCGAAGCTGAAGCACTCCCCTCGTCTATCAAAACGTAAGTTGGAACTCCTTCAAAGACCCCAATCCTTGTGGTATCAAATGCCAGAATTTCACCGGTTGCTGATTCTTGATAAACCACAACTTCGTTTCTGAAAAATTCCCCGGCTACAAAAATTGCCGACTGCAGAAATCCGCCCGGGTTTCCACGCAAATCCAAAACCACGGCGTCCAGGTTTTGCATCCCAACGCTTACTTCAGAAGCAACTTTGCTCCATTCTTTGTTTGTGTCGGCACCAAATCTGCTAAGCCTAATGTACGCTACTCCATCGCCTTTATCTTCCCACTTTACGCTTGCAACCACGATGTTTCCGCGCTTTATTGTGACGTCAAAGGGCTCTTCATTTCCTCTTTGAAGGGTTAGCGTAATAACCGTTCCTGCCTCTCCACGTATTTTAGCGACAGCTTCGTTTATGGTAATGCCGGCAGTTCCTTCATCTTCAATTTTGACAATTTTATCGCCCGATCTAACCCCAGCCTCTTTTGCCGGCGAGCCATCAAGCGGCGCTACAATAATAAGCTGACCCTCCTGTATACCTAGTTCCGCGCCGATTCCCTCGTAAGTGCCATTTAAAGCGCTGGTGATAGTTTCATTTATTTCAGGTGGGAGAAACGAAGTGTACGGATCGCCAAGTGAGTTCACCATGCCCTGTATGGCGCCATAAAGCATTTTCTGACCGTCAACCGGGCGAAGAAGGTATTGCGAGGCAACAAGATCCCAAGTTTGCCAAAACAGATCAAAATCTACGGTTTGATCGCCGGGAAACTGATTTAAAATTTTGATTTCAGGGGGGTTTTTTCTAACTTCAAAAATGAAACCACGTTTTCCAAAGTACCAACCTCCAAAAAATGCAGCCACAACAAAAAGGAAAGTTATTAAAAATCTTTGGAACTTCTCAAAGCTAGTCATAAGCGACCAGCAAATAATAGCAATATCGCGGTGATTCGTACAGTCTTGAGGTTTAGAGGGCGTGACCTTCGGTGTATGGGATTAAAGCCATGAAACGGCTTTTTTTAACTTCTGTTGAGAGCGTTCTCTGGTGCTTACTACAAACGCCGGATCTTGAGGCTGGAATAATTTTTCCTCTTTCGGTAATGAATCGTCTCAAAACTAAAGTGTCTTTGTAGTTTGGAAGATTCTTACTTTCACAGAAATAGCACTCCGGAATTTTAATCTGCCTTCTTGGTTCGTTTCTGCTATTTTTATTTTTGTTTTTTGTATTTCTTTCCATACCCAACCTTAAGTCTGCCTAAGCTAAAAAGGAACCTCGTCAGACGCAATATCTTCTGGAGCAGCGTCGTCTCCTGAAACTGCATCTGCTTCACCCATTTCACCCGCTACTTCCTGCGAACCCTCGCCCGCGCCTGCTCCGCTGGCACCACCAACGCCACCTTTGCTTGTCAGAATAATCATTTCGTTAATCACAATTTCGGTTCTATATCTTTTGACCTTGTCTTCGCCTTCCCAACTTCGTGTCTGAATTCTTCCCTCAACAAAAGTTTTTGCGCCTTTTGAAAGAAGCTGTGAACAAAGTTCGCCAAGTTTATTCCAAGCTACAATGTTATGAAAATCTGCCGCCTCTTGCTTTTCACCATTTGAAACCCACTCCCTGTTTGTTGCTATTCCGAAAGTACAAACCGCGTGCCCTTGTGGAGTATATTTTAATTCTGGATCGCGTGTTAAGTTTCCGATTAATATAACTTTATTTACACTTCGTGCCATTTTTTATCTTTCTCGCTACTCGGTAGCGCTAATTAAATATCTTACTAAACCATCCTGCAGGTTTAATTGGTTTTTTAGCGTGGCCACGGCGTCTGCTTCGATTTCAAAGTCGATAACTTCGTAAAATCCTTCCTGATTATGGTTGATTTCGTAGGCAAATTTTCGTTTGCCCCAAAAATCACTATTTAAAACTTTTCCTTTTGTTGAAGAAATTAAATCTTTAATGGAATTCGAAAGCGCGCGTGCGCCGTCTTCACCGAGAGTTATTTTTGCAATTGTCATTAATTCGTATTTTTTCATTTCTATATTATGGTTTTCCCGAACTGCTAACTTTCTGAATGCATTGTACTACAGCCAGGAAACTAGTCTACATAGTTGTGTCTAAGCAAACTAGAATATTTGAACTGGGGCAGTGTACATTACGGTGAAAAGGTTGGCAAGATCTAACAAAAATTAGACGCTGAAGCGAAATTCCACCACATCACCATCTTTCATTTCGTAGGTTTTACCCTCTATTCTAATTAGACCTTTGTCCTTTGCCGCTTTCCAGCCACCAACTGAGATTAATTTCTCGTATGCAACAACTTCCGCCGAAATAAACCCGCGCTCAAAGTCTGTGTGGATTGTCCCTGCGGCCTGCGGTGCTTTTGTCCCTTTTTTAATTGTCCATGCTCTAACCTCTTTTGGCCCCGCGGTAAGAAATGTTTGGAGACCCAAAAGATCATATCCAAGCTTTATAACTTTATCTAACCCAGACAACTTCAAACCTAACTCCTTTAAATATTCCTTTTGCTCTTCTTCCGACAAATTTGAGAGTTCGGATTCCAGTTTTGCACACAGTTGAACACTATTTGTACTCTCGTTTACTTTACTACCTGATACGATGGCGTCCTCCGACACATTAAAAACCTGAATCATTGGCTTAAAGGTTAGTAAATTCAGATCCTTTACCAATTCTTTTTCCTCATCCGAAAGCCCAATCGACGAAGCTAACTCCCCTCTTTTCAAAGCCGCCAGTAATTTTTCCAAAACTTGAGATTTCTTAGCCTGATCTTTATCTGGAACCCGCGAATCCTTTCCCAGCGAATCTGCCCGATTTTCTAAAACCTGCAAATCAGCCAAAATTAGCTCCGTTTCGATGATTTCCTTGTCGCTCTGCGGATTTGTTGAACCGGCTCGCGCTACATTTTCATCTTCAAAGTCACGGATCACATGAACAATCGCGTCAACCTCGCGGATATGGCTTAAAAACTTATTTCCTAAGCCCTCTCCTTCAGCAGCACCCTTAACTAAGCCCGCTATATCAACAAATTTCACAACCGCAGGGATAATTTTTTCCGGAACTTTCCTTTCGCCATTTCGGCCTCCAAATTCAGCTTTAACTAGCTCTGCTAGTTTATCCAACCTTTCGTCAGGAACATCAACAACGCCAATATTTGGTTCTACAGTGGCAAATGGGTAGTTGGCCGCCAAAGCGACCTGTTTTTTCAAAAGCGCATTAAAAAGTGTGGACTTGCCAACATTGGGAAGGCCTATGATTCCTATTTGCATACCTGGGTGATTATAACAAAATGAAAAAAATCCCCAAGCGTAGGTGTTGTGCCTTGCGCTCGGGGAATAATATGAGTCCGTTGGAAGCTTTTTTCAGAGCTAGACGTATCCAGTCCAGTTGGCAATCAGGCCGTTTTCAGGCAGCTTCCTCTGATCCTTATATCACCATATTGGTGTTGAGAAATTTAAGTACTTACACTGGGTGCATACGATGTCCTTTTCCCAGGCGTGGTAGAGCTGGATTGCTCAGCCAAGCGAATTGATAGTGCAATTATACCCTATAGCACTACTTGTGTCAAGTTATTATTTCTTGGACGGCACTCTTTGTAATTTCATTTTTACCCTTGCCAAGATAGGTTTTCCAATCCTCCAAATGCTTTCTTAACCTGTCTTGAAGACCGGATCGGGCACTTTCGCGGTTTTTGGCTTGGTCGCGGGTTTCTTCGTTTCGAACTGAGATGTTGGTTGGAATGTGCTTTAGGCGAACGGCAGAACTTACCTTATTTACATTTTGCCCGCCCGCTTTTTTCCCTGATCGCATAAATTCTTCTTCCAAACCTCCCTTTTCTATTAAAGGTGCGCCGCTAGCAAGTGAGGCATTGACCCAAGAGGTATACATTTCCAAGAATCTGTCAGCTTTTTGTTCGTTATCAAAATGTGGAAAATCTTCAAAAACTCTCTGCAGATTTTCTTCTGCGTCTTCTCTGCGATTTTCTTCCGAAGCCTCAATTGTTTCCTGTTTTTTAGCTTTGGCCGTTTCACTTTTACGATCGCGGGGAGCAGTCTTCTTCTTTTTACCCCCTCCCCCACCGCTTGCAGACGTGACAAATAACTCATCTTCCAGATCGGCGTATTTTTCGCGGAAGTATTCTTCGCTGCCAAGTTCGCTTATTTCGCTTGTTCCGTTCGTTTCGCTCATAGTGACCCCAACAAAATTAACAAAGCCGCAAGTCCCGCCATTCCAAAATCTTCTACTAATGTAACTTTTGTAAGAGGAACTTTTAAAAATGTGCCTAAACACGCGCACTGGAACTTTTCTTTTTTTACAAGTTTTATGGCAACACCAAATCCGCTAAAAGCCATAACTAAAAATTCGGCTAAAAGCAGCCATCTTGCCCAGGTGCTTTGGGTAATAAGAATCATGCCTAAACCAAAAGCAAGTTCTATAAAAGGGTAGATATAGCCATAACCAAACCATCTCTTTGCCAGTAAGTCATAGGTTGAATACCCTTCCGCAAAGCCCTTTAGATCCATCAACTTAAAGCCAGCAAAGACAATAAAAAACCCAGCCATGAAATAAGAAATGGTTTTAGCAAGAGAAAAAGCGCCAATTTGAAAATCTCTAAATGAAATTGCCAACGCGACTAATAAAATAAGGGTTACGATAACAACGAGGGGTGTGTAAGTTTCCTCAACTGGCATGCTGTGCTGACTCTGAGCACCTTGCAACTCTTCCTGCAAAACAAGTCTCATGCCACACTTCGGGCAACTGCCGGGCTTATCTTGCTGTATTTCGAGGTGCATTGGACAGGTGTACATATTTAGCGTCTTTTTACTTTATAACCATCCGGCACATCTTCAATCACAAAACCTTTTTCCGCAATCTGTTTTCGAACCACATCGGCCTTGTCCCAAATTCCATTTTTACGATATTCCCAACGCAGTTTGGCCAAGTTTTCTATATCTGCCGGAACTTCGTAGCCAATGTGATCAACAATATTTAAGCCCAAAACCTCGTCAAACTTTTCTAAGGTTTTTAGCTTTGAACCTTCGGGAATATCACTTTTTAACATGTCCCACATTACCGCAACTGCTTGTGGAATATTTACATCATCGCTAATTGCTGCTTCGAATTTATTAAGATGTTCGGGCGAAACTGTGGCCTCTGGATCTTCCTGGTAGCTTTCTACCATGTCGTAAAGCTTTTTTAGCGCCGACGCTGAAGCCTGAAGCGCCTCCCAGGTAAAGTTTAATTTAGTTCGGTAGTGGGCAAGGGTGTAGAAGTAGCGAAGGTCAAAGGCGGTAAAGCCTTTAGCTTCTATATCATCCAGAATGTAAGCATTGCCCACACTTTTACCCATTCTTCCGCCGTCAATTTTTAAGAAAGCTGCATGTAGCCAGTAGTTGGCAAGGGTGGTGCCGTTTGCAGATTCGCTTTGAGCAATTTCATTTGGGTGATGAATCA
>CAZGUN010000024.1:0-9438 GCA_964529125.1 uncultured Candidatus Saccharibacteria bacterium | reverse complement strand
GGTCAAATCCCGGCATTTTTACAACTAGACAAGAGTATTCTTTTGTTTCAAAAAATGGGATGTTTCGTTCCCAAGAAGCCGAATTCCCAGCCCAACCATGAAGAAATACAAGCAGAGGGAATTTATTGGGTTTTGTTTTAAACACAGTGTTACTCACAAGAATAAGAACTATATTAAAGTATAATTACAGAATGGGGAAATACATTGATCAAGAATACTGGGACAAACACATAACCTTTAAGGATTGGTATTTAAGACTTTCGCCCGAACTCGAACACCTGGAACAACTTAAAAAAGAACTTCCAAAAGAAGAGGTTGAAGTACTAAAAGAAGAAGTTTGCTCGTACATAGAAGACAAATTAGAAAGTAAGGTCATACAAGTAAACAGTGGCGGACCTGATTGGGATAGTGAAAGAAAACCAATTGACACTATTATTATTCACCATACAAGTCGAAGGGGGCCGGTAAAACTCACCAGACTCAACGCTAAGCAAATGCTTCTTTTGTACACACCGTTTTTTACCAAACCCAGCAAGGAAAACGCAGGTATAAAGGGTAAAGCTATGTGGTCAGGGCACTTTATGGACGGAAAACAAGTTTTTTATGCATATCATTGGCTTATAAGAATGGACGGCTCTAAAGAAAGACTTTTAGATGATAGATATATTGGCTGGCATTCAGGGAATTGGGACATTAACGCTAGAAGCATCGCAGTTTGCTTGGATGAAGATCTTGAGTTCACTTCTCCAGATACTATCGTTCTACAATCAGTTGCAGACTTAATTAAAGCCAATTACGGAACGGTTTCGGCTGAAAAAATATTAGGGCATAGAGAAATTAACAAAAATTCCGTCTGCCCAGGTAACAGGTTCTTAGAGGGATGGAAAGAAACTCTTTTAAAACTAGCTAAAAAATAGATTTATGATAAAAAACAAACCTGTACTCTCATATCCAGTTGACCTTAATATCCCAATATCTCAAGTTTTTTGGGAAAGGCATCCAGATGATCCATACTATGAATGGGCCTATGCTTTGTTTGACGGCCATCATCCTGGTTTGGATTTCAGTATGGAAGAGGGTAAGGATGTCCACTCCGCATTTGAAGGGATTGTGGTCAGAAAAGAGTTTCACAAAGGTATGGGATTGACTCTTGGGATTAGAAACGGAAATATTGTCGCCATATACGGACACCTCAAAAAATTTGCTGTTGAGTTAGGCCAGGTAGTGCACACGAAGGAAATAATAGCGATATCTGGAAATACTGGGGAGGCCACCAAACCAAACAACCCGCATCTGCATTTCGAGCTTCGAGATATTACTGAACCCTCGTTACCAAAGATGGTGTTTGAGCCAAAGTTTGATAAGCCCATTAAAGAATGGGAAGATAAATTTACTTATATAGTTAATAGCACAAATACAATAAAATCCCTTGCCTCTCTCGCTCTACTCTATTTCGGATCCGGAGACAGATGGGAAAAGATAAGAAATGAAAACCAACACATTTCGCAACATCTAAAAACTCAAACTCTATCGAATGATTTGGTTGTAGCAATCCCAAATTATTAGGCAACTATTCCGCTACCTGTACAAAATGCCAAGGTCATAAGCGTAGTTGGCTAAACTCACCTGATTATTAACAACTCTAATATCTTCACCTCCTAAAAGCCGACCCTGACCCTCAACATAATCTATTAGACCACCTTTCGAATCAACAATCCTATGGAGTGGAAGTTCTGAATTTAAATATCTTTTTATATAGCTGGGAATAACTCGATAATACACTTTTGGCAATCCAAGGCTTTCTATCATTTGCTCGTAGCTTAAAACTTTACCGTACGGAATTTGCTTTACTAGCCAAACAAATCGGTCAGGTATTTTATATGGAATTTCCCCAAATTTTCCTGGCAATGAAACAAACGAATCTTCAAGTTTAACAGTCCCACCTTTTAGCACATGCCCAAGAACACCCCTTCTTCCTTCAATTCGCTTAAGAAGACCTTGCTGGAGCGATTCCACGTAGCTGCACGGTTCACAATCAAAAGTCACTCGTATCTCAACAAAATCTCCAATTTTTACCAAATCGCCGGATTTGAGCGAATCTACGTCGAAACCAGAAATCACAATATTCTCTTTTAAGTCCCCTGGCGCTAATCCAAAGTAATTCAAGGTATCTAGAGAAACCATTAAAACATGTCGGGGATTTGATGGGCCTGTGTGTATAGAACCAACTATGCCTTGGTGGGCTTTAAGTCTAATAGAACTAGCCTCTTCCACTCCTATGTGCTTTTCGTACTTAGCGAATACTTTTGCAACTGAGCCTGGCATAAAGACATGCTATCATATAGCCATGCAAACAATCGTTGTAACCGGCGGGGCGGGCTTTTTGGGCAGTCACCTTTGCGATCTTCTCATACAAAAAGGTGAAAAAGTAATTTGTGTCGATAATCTTTTTACCGGCAATAAAAATAACATTAAGCATCTTATTGGCCACGAAAACTTTATTTTTATAAATCACGACATAATCGAACCTCTAAGTCTTGAAAATTACATGGTTGATCAAATTTATAACCTTGCTTGCCCCGCATCTCCTATTCACTACCAGGTAAATTCTGTGCGAACAATAAAGGCAAACACAATTGGGGTTATCAACATGTTGGGAATGGCGAAAAAGCACAAGGCAAAAATTTTACAGGCCTCAACTTCGGAAGTTTATGGGGATCCCTTAGAACATCCGCAAACTGAAAGCTACCGTGGAAATGTTAATACAATTGGCCCTCGTGCCTGCTACGACGAAGGAAAACGCGTTGCTGAAACCTTATTCTTTGATTACCACCGCCAGCACGCCCTACAAATTAGAATCGCTCGGATTTTTAATACCTACGGCCCACGAATGGCAGAGCACGACGGCCGGGTTGTTTCTAATTTTATTATGCAGGCGCTTCGAAACCAGCCAATTACAATTTATGGTGACGGAAAACAAACTAGATCTTTTTGTTACGTTGATGACTTGCTTGATGGTTTATACAAGCTTATGAACCACGAAACATTTAAAGGGCCGGTTAATGTTGGCAACCCTGAGGAGTACACAATGATTGAGCTTGCGGAAAAAATAATAAAAATGACAGGTTCGAAATCAAAACTTACACACGAGGCCTTGCCGATAGACGACCCGATTCAAAGGCAGCCAAACATTTCCTTGGCTAAAAAGGAGCTTGGGTGGGAACCAAAAGTAAAAGTTGACGATGGGTTGAAGAAAACAATTGAGTATTTCAAAACCGTGCTTTAACTATCTGACAATTTCTCTCGTAACGTAGCTTTTTCTTTCTCCTGATTCAAAGTAAATTCTAAGTAAAAGTTCGCCAAGCAAACCCATCATTATTGATTGTAAACCTACGATTATCAAAAGGACCGCCATAATCAGAAGCGGCCTGTTTCCAATGCTTTCTCCCATGAAAAACTTAAGGAAGGCTAAATAACCGCTTAAGCCTGCTCCAATCGCCGTTAAAACAAACCCGGTAAAGCCAAATAAGCGCCCAGGCATCATATAAAAAGGTTTTTTGGCAAAGTACAGCATGAAGGTAAGCGTGAGAATATCCAAAAGAACCTTAACCGTTCGCTTAAGTCCGCTTGCGTACTGAGACATGCCGTAATCTCTATCTTTAAACTCAACGTCGAATTCCTTGGTTTTGGCCCCGTAAACTGAAAGGTAGTCGGGTATGAACCTGTGCATTTCGCCATACAATCTAAGGTTTGATATTAATTCCCGCCTAAAACCTTTTAATCCCGATCCCCTATCTGAAACTTTTACTTTGGAGATTTTATTTAAGAGCTTATTGGCAGTTCCGCTAGTCATTCCACGTGAAACTTTCGAGTTTTCCCATCTCCCAACTCGGTTCGTGTTTACAAAATCGTAATCTTGATCGAGGTAAGCTACAACCCGCTCAATATTTTCCACCGGAATCTCTAAGTCCGCCGCTAAAGTTACAATGTAATCACCTTTTGCTAAATCAAATCCCGCTTGGTACGCATCACTCAAACCATAATTTCGCATTTGATTCACACCAATTATTTCGCGATGCTTTTGGGCATATTCTTTTATGACAGTCCAGGTTTCGTCTTTACTACCATCGTTTACGGCGATGATTTCGAGGTCGTGATTCAGCTTTGGAATTAAATCTAAAAGCGCATCAAAAGTTCGATTGATGTTTTTTTCTTCGTTGTAGCAGGGTATTACGATGGATACTAGTTTTTTATCACTCATTTTTGCCAAATCTTTTCTTTGTACCACTTAATTTCTTCCGCTAAACCAACTTGTGGTGTTATAGAAGGATTATAGCCTAAAACCCGTCTGGCTTTTTCGATATTTGCTTTAGTTTCTAGCTGATCCCCTTCTCTTCGAGGCTGCTCTGTGAGTTTGGCCTTCTTGCCCATAATTTCCTCCACAATCTTGATGCCCTCGCCAGTTGTTATGACCTTATCGGTGCCCAAGTTAAAAATTTCGCCGATAGACTCTTGGATGTGATCTAAAACCGCAACGTAACCATCTATGAGGTCACTAATGTACGTGTAGCTTCGAATGTGGGCCGTGCTCCCTTCAAATAGTGGCAAAAAGTAATCATCATCGAGAATTGAACGAATTAACTTCGGGTAAAGCTTTTCCGGGCGTTCGCGAGGCCCGTAAATAGAAAATGGGCGAACTGAACAGGCGGGAAAATTCTTATCTCGTTGCCAAGATAGCACTAACTGCTCTGCGGCAAGCTTGGTGACGCCATAATTTGAGGTTGGTTTTGGGGCTGCGTCTTCCGCATCTGTAGCATGCGCGCCGTAAATAGATGAGGTGGAAGTATTTATAAAAAGTTTTAGCGATGGGCTGTTTTCTAAAGCCTGAAGAAGTTTGTGAGTAGCGAGGATATTATTTTTTACGTATTTATCAAGCGGGACTTTTGAAGAAATCCCGGGTTGGGCGGCTAAATGAAAAGCGATTTCTACACCTTCAACTACTTTGTTCAAGTCGTCAGTGGCCAGATCAAGTTCAACAAACTTCGCGCCTTTGCTTTTAATATCTACAACATTTAGTTCTTTTAACTGCCGGGAATAATAGTCATCGAAATTATCAAGCCCCAAGACTTCGTGGCCAAGTTCACAGAGTTTTTCCACTAAATGTGAACCTATAAAGCCTGCGGCGCCTGTTACTAATACTTTCATCGCTGGTTATTTTATCATTTTGAGGGATTTTGCTCATCAAGGGGAGCATCCATCCACTTTGTCTTATGAATATTCGGCTCAGAACCGTAATTTGGGTAAGAAAGCTCTGAAATTTTCTTTTTTCCAAGCACCCAATTTAAAATATTTGCTACGGTTACGCCTATTTTTAGTCCGGTAAAGGAACCAGGGCCGGGATTTGCGGAAATTTCGTCTATTTCGCTGAGTTTTAGGTTATTTTCCTTAAGTAAACTCTGAATTTCCACCGTTACATCAATGTCACCCAACTTTTCGCCAAGAAGTTTATCGTCTTCAAACAACTTAACGCTTTTTTCGTATCTTTTTGCTGTGTCAATTAAGATTTTGTGCATAGATTCTTCTTGTGTTCTCATCAACGTATTCAAAATTAATTTTTATGGTGTCTTTCGGTAAAAACTCTTCTGCAATCTCTGGCCATTCAATAACAGTAATGGAATTTGGCTCGGAAAAAAGTTCGGGTAACCCTAAATCCTCAACTTCCTCTTTTGATTGAACCCTATATAAATCCAAATGATTTACGGCTTTAATTTTTCCGGCACTTTCAGCCGCGTATCTTCGCAAAATCACAAAGGTTGGACTTTGAACCCGCTTTTCAATTCCCAGCGCAGAAACCAGGTATGAAGTAAACGTAGTCTTTCCGGAACCTAAATCCCCGTATAACGCCAAAATATCGCCAGGTTTAAGCTGTGCGGCTAAGCGTTTAGCCAGTTCTTCAGTTTCTTGGGTAGATCTTGATAAAACGTCCATAAAATTAATCCTGCTGTACCTGTGGCCACCGCGTCAATGAGCACATCGGTAAGCTGACCACTTCGGGTTGGAACAAACTGCTGATGAAACTCATCCGTTATCGCATATAAAACAGTTAGCACAATTGCCGAAAGCACATTCTTTGTACCACGATAAAAGGCAATGCACAAAAGAAAATATAGGAAAACGTGGGCGGCCTTATTGGCAGCGTAGTTCCAAAGATAGCTTTGCGAAATAGCCGTACCGTGCCTGGCCGAAGAATAAAAAATTATTAGACAAATTACAATTGCTGGTGCCCAACGATACAAAACCTTCATTTGTTTATTTTAGCACTTACTTTGCGACACCGGCCTATTCTTCCAGTTTCATAATATTTTCATTAAGCCTGCGAACATAGTCGGAAAACCAATTTCGACTCCAAATTTTATGCTTGGGGGTTTCATAAATTTGCGCAGTTTTAGTATCTTGAATCTGAAAATAAACTTCCGCGTATGAAAACTCTCCACTCAAGAACTTAATCTTCATAATCTTGCCCAAAGCTGGAAACTCACTCCACAAAGCGCTTTCTGAAACCCACTTTCCACTTTCGTCATTCCAGATCTGCGTGTATCTAACATTTGAGGCCGGACGAACACGAAACCGACTTTCTTCCAGGTTAATAAGCTCGTACTTAAACAAGACTTCAATCTCGTTTTCCAAACTTAACATATTGCTGGCTGAAATAAACTCAAAATGGACTTCTTTTGCGAGAGTTGTCGGTAAAAACGCAATTAGAAAATAGATTAGGACAAAAAGAAAAGCTACTTTGAAAGATTCATCATGCATCGCATTCAAAGTTAAAAACAAAATCACTCTGCGGGCAAGGTTCTAAATTCTAATTTAATGAGAAAGTTCTACTGAAGATGCCAATAAACAGTCATGTAATCGTCGTCGTGGAAAACAAAGACACCATTTCCCCCATCCCCCAAACAATTTCTACAGAAGTAAGCCTTGCCATCATCTGCCGCACTCACTAATGAACCATAAGGGCCGTACATATCATACGCAGGATGTGAATTGCCGTTGTAGTAGCTGTCTGAATAACAAGTGTGCCCGTAGCCTTGAGAGACGGTTGGATTTGATAGCGGCCAGTCCCAATCCCCCTCCCCAACTGTTCTATTAGAAGAGCTCTCGCACCCCGTGTTCCAATAAACACTCTTTGACTCGAGTTTCTTCTTTGGATCAACGGTATTGGAGTAATACCAATTCCATCCATCTATTTCCTCTATAGAGCCATATTTGTAAACACCAAAATGTAGATGATCGCCAAACGAGAAGCCAGTATTTCCCTGAACACCAATTACCTCACCTTTTTCTACATCTCTAGGCTCGGTTCCTTGTAACGCGCTTGCAGCACCAACGATCTGCGCCAATTCTCTTCTTGCATCCGCGAGCATCGCCTGAAACTTAGCTTCGTCATTCTGAGTCTGTGCAAGTAAAGCGTCTTTTGCCGCTCTTTGATCGGCAAGCTGTACCTCATAGGCTTCCAGGTTAAACTTTTCTTGTTCAACTTGTGCTTTTAGTTCCTCAGTTTGAGCTTTCTTTTCTTCAAATAGATTTTTTTGAATGGTGAAAGCTTCTTTAGTTGACTGCATCTCGTCTAACAGCTTTCGGTCCTGTTCGGCCATAATTTTCAGGTACTCTGTCTTTTTTACCAACGAATCTAACGTATTTGAACCAAATAAAACAATAATAGGAGACTCGTCCCCGGATTTATATCTTTCTCTAATACGTTCCTGCAAGATACCGGTTTGGTAAACTATAGAATCCTCCAAACTTTCGATTCTGGTGCTTAAATTCTCAATGTCCTGAACAAGTTCTCCTAGCAATTTCTGACGCTTATCAATCTCTAACAACGCGTTTTGGATTCTAATTTCGGTAAGATTTATTTGGCCATCATAGTAGGCGATTTCATTCTTTAGCGAGGTTTGCTGCTGCCTATTGCTTGCAAGATCTTCTTCCAACTCTTTTTCAAGTTCTGAGAGGCATTCGGTTGGATTCTCCTCTTTTTTGCAATCATCTATTGACGAGGCAAAGGCTATCTCGCTTTTACCCACTGAAAAAACCACACCAAAAACAAGTAGTGATAGTAGGGCTGAATACAAAAGAAGCTTTTTCATATTAATACTTGAGGTATTTCTTAATCGCAGTTTGACTTCCAAGGTAACCTAAAAGCCCACCGAAAATCAAGAGTAAAACTACCAGGATAATTAGAAAGATCCAACTTAAAACTCTGACTCCCGGCAAAATAAAAACTGTCGAAGTTGCCCCGAAAAGCCCCAAAAACTTTATCGAGGTGAAAAATATAAGCAACACAACCGAGGCAATGGAGGCTGACACTAAGCCAAAAAACAGGCCTTGGAACAAAAGCGGCCCTTTTACATAATCGTCCGTGGCGCCAACAAGCTTCATAATTTCTATTTCGTCTCCTTTGGAATCAATTGTTACCCTAAGAGTTGACATTACAATTGCAAAAGAAAGCCCTAGGAAAATTAAAACTAAACCTCCTCCAACAATATAAATTACATTAGCCCAGTATCTGAATCTTTCAATTACATCTCTAAAAAACTTTACCTCTTCGACACCTTCTAAAGATTCAAACTCGGTTGCTAAAGACGACAAATCAGACAAACGTTGCGCGCGGATTTCTAAACTTGCCGGCAGAATATCTTTGGAAACTGCTTCCAACAAAATAGGCTCGTCTTTATTAATGTCGGTGAAAATTTGAAACGCCTGCTCTTTTGAAATATAACGGACGTTTAAGATTCTTTCGTCAGCTTCGAATCTGCTTTTTAGGGCTAAAATTTCACTTTCGGGGTACTCGTCTTCAAAAAATAGCGTAACCTGAGCTTGTTCCTCTAAACTTTTGATTGCCGTTTGCATTCCCACCGCTGTACCAAAGAAAAAACCTAAAATCACAAAAGTTACCGTCATAACAGCAATATTCGAAACCACCAAAAACCTTTCACGTGAATATAGGGTCTTTAAACTGTCTAGATGTTTGGCAAGTGTGTTATTCATCATATTTTCCTTGTTTTTTATCTGAAGTAATTTTACCCTTTTCCAGCCTTAAAACCCTCTTTTTCATTCTATCGACAATTTTGTAGTCGTGCGTGGCCATAATGATAGTTGTGCCTAAAGAATTGATTCTCTCCAAAACCTGAAGGACATCTTCTGTAGCTTTGCGGTCAATCATGCCTGTTGGTTCATCGGCTACCAGAATTTCAGGTTCGTGAGCTAAGGCTCTAGCAATAGACAGCCTTTGTATTTCCCCACCCGAGAGTTGTTTTGGAAAGTGATCCATTTTATCGGCTAAACCAACCAGTCCCAAAACATTTGGAACAACATTCTTTATTTCGTTGAGAGTGGCGCCCGCAACTTCCAACGCTACGGCAACATTTTCAAAAACAT
>CAZGUN010000023.1:0-9914 GCA_964529125.1 uncultured Candidatus Saccharibacteria bacterium | reverse complement strand
TTAGTTCCAAGTACTTTTTCTTGACTGACTTCCTCCATCAGATGTGCCGTTAGTTTAGCCTCATCCAATGTCCTTGCAAGGTCTCTGCAGTACTCCTGCCTCCTGGAGATTACCTGTCGATTCCTTGTGATTCTGCCCAATGGGGTGTAACCAGGCTCCTCCATCTCCTTTTGTATAGACTGGATTAAAAGTCCGTTACTAAGTTTTTCTAAGATATTGCTCTCTATGACTTTTTCATCTTGGGCGTTAGTCTTTTTGTTGCTCATATATGTTGCTATTATACCGCTAGAATATCTCGGTTTTTACTGAATTTTCCAGGGGATTTGTGTAGATACATAGAGATTTTTTTGGGGCTATGCGTCGTAAACAATTCCAGCATCTTCATCACTCCATGCTAAAAGATAAAAAGCTGACAGCGACGGTGAAAAACCCTATGAATACCGTAAAGTATATATTTTGTCGGGTGTTTTAAAGTATAGCTAGATAAAAGATTCCCTCTGTTATAATTTCCATACAATCCAGCGGGTTAATAGCAGTCTTCGGACTCTGGCGAGAGCTTTCTTTGAAGGGGCAGTCCCTCCTAAAGCTCTTGCCTAACCCGCTGGAGTCGGAGGACTGTCCCTTTTTGGTAAATATTTACAGGTCCTCGGAAAGAAAAGTGGCTAAAGAACCTAAAGTCAAGGTTATAAAAGAGACCAAGGTTACTTGTAATTCGTGCGGCGCAGTATCTTATTATGGTAAAGAAGACCAGCTACAGGAGCTCGGTAAATCAATGCAAAATCTTGGTAAGGGGGTGTCATGCTGCACTGGCTGTGGTCCAGCACTTTTGTTAAAGGACCACGAGGTTACAGATTTCAGAAAGTGCCCACAATGTAAATCCAGAAATATTAGTAAGGAAGTTGTGACCCATGAGGTTAAATAGAGTTGTAATAGCACTTTTAAGGCTCTACAAGGCTCATGTATCGCCAATTATCTCTAGAAAGGTATCTTGTAGGTTTCATCCTACGTGCTCAGAGTATGCATTGCTATGCTTTGAGAATTTTTCCTTCTGCTTGGCTGTAACAAGGACCTTTTTAAGGTTGAAAAGGTGTAATCCTAGGAATTTTGACTCTTGTATTGATTATCCAGAGTTAGGACTTGCGTCCCCGGATTCTGGCATATCTTCCTGATATTTTGCAGTTATAACCTCGCCTTCAATCCAATATCTAGTAAGTTGTATAAGTTCTTTGAGGTTCTCAATATCTTTGTCCTCCCATACTCTTTCATAATGGGTTTCATCATTGCCTAGCCAAGCTGCCCGCTTTGCGCAGGTATTTATTTGTTGGTTTTCGATTCCCTTGATTAACGGCCCTAGCAGTGTCGACTTAATTTCTTCTTTCTTTTCAGGACCTTTACTTATCAGGTAATCCTTTATAAGAAATTCTAGAGCCTTTCTGTAGCCAGCCCCACAGATTTGAGTTAACTTCATACCCTCTGCCGTATAAGCCTGATTGTAAATAGTGGTAAACCCTTCAGATATCTTCGTAATATGTTCTGAAAATTCAACAGGCTCCCAATAGTAGGGGACTCGTGTTTTTCTCAAGAAGAAAGAGTCGTCCATTCTCCCGAATTTAGTGTAATAAGCCAAATAAAATCTTCCACATTCATTTTTTGGACATTTGAATACAGCTTCAACAACCTCTTCGTAATCCCATCTATCACCTAGGGAGTGCGCAGTTATAAAAGTTGGCGTACCGACCGAATTGCACCAGGGGCAGGTGTCGGGGAAGTCATCTATTGTTGCACTTCCTCTATTACCTGACTCGAGAGGTATTTCCCTTCTAGATATAGTCCTTGCCATAATTCGCATTATATCAGTGAGATGTAGGAGTTGCGAGATTGTTGTAAGATTACGCCAATGTTAAAGCGAACCGAAACAAAAGTTGGAAGACCAACAATCCTAACGAAGACGAATGTCCAAAAAGTAGAAGAAGCGATTCGTCTTGGTTTAAGTGTGCAGGAAGCCTGTTCTCACGCTGAAATCTCAAGGTCTACATTCTACAATCATATCCAAAATGATGAGAGGTTTTTGGACATTGTAAATTCTGCCAAAGCGCATGTCCGGCTCAAAGCAATGACGAATGTCCTCTCCGCAATCGAAAAGGGAGACTTGAAAACCTCAATGTGGTATCTGGACCGAATCAGTAAATTCCGGGAACCCGAAGACCTAGAAGTAGTACCTTCCGCATATCAAAATGTTGGTGAAGACATGAGTATCGAGGATTTTATAACTAAGACAGAGGAAGCTCTGATGGCCATAAAAGGCGAGGGGAAATACGCACCGATTTTAGAAAGCCACCGTGTTAAGTAAATACCAGCTTCCAGCAGAGAGCAATTTGCCCGATGTGCCAAATGTTTACCGTGCTCGAGAGTTAATGCTTAGGAAAGGACATGAGATTATAACTATAATAGAGAAAGCTAGAGAATTGGAGGGACAGCAAAAAGAAAGTTATTGCGAAGAGCATGCAAACCGGATAGCAGTAGAACTAAAACTTCCGTATTACTGGAGAAGAGTATTAGCGAGGTCGTTCGTCGAAGGGAAACTACTTCCGCCCAGAGAAGACTTAGATTATACGGTCGACTCCAAAAGAAACGATGTCGTTGTCAGAATCAACAAATATACGACACGAAAAGACCTCCTGCGTGCTTGGGACGAGGGAATTAGGTGGAGAACCCGTAAGAAAACCAGCCCCCAGAACACAAAGCAGCCCATCGAAAGCTTCCAGGATGCTCTAAAGAAAACACACAAACCACAAAAAATAAGCCATAGAGATTTTAGATTTACATTTATTGACATATACAAAGGGAAAACTGAGAAACTTAAGGATTATATTGAGGACTTCTACAGTTTAGATGAAGATAAGGAAGAGAAGACGGGCTATGACGAGGTAGATATAAGAATGGGTATTAGCAAAACACGAAAAATGTTAAATCTCTAAGCAGGTTGGTCATATAAGATATTTGAGGTTGGATTCCTTTATTCACTGATTTTCAGTAGAGAAATAAAATATCTATTAAGGGGTGTAGAGAAGAGTATAAAAACTCCAATCTTCTAACAAATTAGAAGAAAGACTCAAGTCCTTAACAGATATGAAGACTAGTAAAGATACAGTCGAATTAAATACAAGACTTATTTCGGAAACACTTATACCTTGGCTTACCGAAGATTTGCGCAGTAGGGTAAAGAGTGTATTCGAGCCAAGATATGGACGGGCTCTGACAGCATTTGAGATTGAAGAGATTGCTGATAATTTGACTAATTTCATGGGAGACTTGGTTGAGAAATCCGATTTAGAATCCGAAGAAGTTGGGTCAGGTTTGCAAGTATAGTAAAATACAAATTGTACCCAACTTAATAGAATCGTTTTTTTAGTGGCCGTCTCAGACAACTAGAAGCGATTCTTGTTGGGTACAACTGAGGCGGCCACTTTAGTTTTAGGAGTAAATATGAATAACTTGAGGTACATTCAATACGACAGAAAATCCACGGAGGCAAAGGAACGCCAAGCCCTTTCTATCCCAGAACAAAAAGAAGAGAACCGAAAATATCGGGAAAAGTTAGGTTTGAATGTCATTGCAGAGCTTCAGGAGGAGAAGTCTGCCTTTAAGCCTAACAACCGACCAGAATTCGACAAAATGACGAGAATGATAAAAGAGGATAAGGCCGATGGTATTCTAACTTGGAAGCCTGATAGGCTTTGTAGAAATCCAGAGGAGGGAGGGAAGCTTCTACAAATGTTACAGAATGGTGTTATTAAAGAAATAAGGACTCCATTGGGAGATATTTACACGCCGGACTCAGACCAGCTTATTCTACTTATTCATTTTGGAATGGCGAATCAATACTCCAGAAACATAAGCCAAAATGTCAAAAGGGCAATGCCTTACAAGGTTGCTAGGGGAGAGTACTTTGGTGTTGCTCCAATCGGTTACGAAAATTACGGTGAGATAAGAGGACATAGGAACATAAGTCCCGACGCCTTTGCCGCCCCATTGATAAAAGATGCCTTTCTGTTGGCCTCAAAAGGTCATTATTCAATAGGTTACATTGCGAATTACCTGACGGAGAAAGGACTCAAAACAAGCAAAGGAAAGCCAATAGGGAAAAGCCACACAAGAAGTATTCTCTCTAGGCCAGTGTATTACGGGTATTTTATGTTCAAGGGAGAGCTGTACAAGGGGGACTATGCTCCCATAATATCAAAGAAGTTATTTGATGACGTACAACTTGCTTTGGGTAACAGGAGTGTTGCAAAGACAAATTCGTGGAAGCATCCCTTTAATGGGTTACTACATTGCGCGGAATGCGGTTGTAGTATCACCACAAGTGTCAAAAGAAAATATTATAAAAAGACCAATAGAGTAGCTTTATATGCTTATCACCACTGCACTAAACGCCGGGGTGTATGCTCTCAGAAGCCCATTTCCACACCCAAGCTACAAGAAATACTAATCGGCGAGATTTCCAAGATTGATATAGATGTCGAAGCTTGGACATTGGGAATGGAGCTAATTAAAGCCAAACACTCTAGTCAGGTAAATCAAAATGAGGTCCAGCTGGAACATCATAGAAGTGAGTACAATAGGCTTGAAGACAGACTAAACAGACTGGTCACGATGCGCGCGGACGGGGAGCTTACATCAGAAGAATTCAAACAGCAGAAAAATACATTGCTTACAGAGAGAGCAAAAGTGGAGGGTAGAATTAGTGACACCAAGTTCTCTTCGGACAATTGGTTGGAACGCGCAGAAGAGTTTCTTGATACAGCCTACGGAGCTAGAGAAGTAATAGGCGGAAACGATATTTTGAAGAAAAGAAGATTAATAGTTAATGTATGTTCGAACCTCTTGTATAAAGACGGGAATGTTGCTATCACCTACAGAAAACCCTTTGATATGTTGCTCGACCCGACCTATCGTACTAATTGGCAGGGGCGGAAGGAATCGGACCTTCGTCGGCGGTTTTGGAGACCGCAGTCCTACCACTGAACGACGCCCCTAAGTCCCATCGTATTATACAGTGTTTTATTTAGCTGAAATGGAGCGGACCCAAAATAGTTTAAAAGGTGTTACTTAAGTCTTGGCTTTTCTTTGTGCTTAGTTTTTATCTTGCATTTCTTGCAAAATTTCAGGAAAGACACTTTATCTGGAGTGTTGGTTTTGTTCTTTTCGGTTATGTAGTTTTGTCGCCCGCAGACCTCACATATTAGTCCAAGGATTACTCTGTTTGATTTGGCCATAATGTCCCATCTAACTGGGGAAGTTTATATTACAGGATTTTAAAGGTCAAGCATGCGGTTTATTTATCGCCGCGCTTGCCGGTATAAATCATTATTAGGACAATAAGCATAAACACACCGCCAGTAAGATACATTAAGAGTAGTCCAATATCATTTGAGCTGAAGTTCATGAGCTTATCCTTTCTAGCCTTAGTGAAATCCACCAAGTCGCTAATGAAAATACTATGCCTATTATAGCTACAGATCTGTCGTTTGAGAAGAATTGTAATGCCAGGGAGGCAAAGAAAACCTGCCCCATATTGTCCAGTATGTTGGAGATCCGCTGAATTTGATTCCTTGTGAACGGGCCCATTAAACGGAATTTAATATGTTTAATATTTTGGGTCAACAGTCAAAATTCTAATTTAATAAGAGTCTTGCTCAAATTATTATTGGAGCCCACTGGCAGGATCGAACTGCCGACCTCATCCTTACCATGGATGCGCTCTACCAACTGAGCTAAGTGGGCGCGTTAACCTGCGCCACATTTTGGTGCCGGGAACAGGATTTGAACCTGTGTAGGCTTACGCCAGCAGATTTACAGTCTGCCCCGTTTGACCACTTCGGTATCCCGGCACGCTTCTTGGAGCCAGCGGTGAGAATCAAACTCACGGCCTGCCCATTACAAGTGGGCTGCTCTACCACTGAGCTACGCTGGCAAGTTTAGCGCGGAAATTCTAACATATTCTAACTGATTTTATGGATTAGCGAAGCGAGTTCACAGCTTCTTTTTCTTCCTCATTCTCTTTCTGCATCTTCTTCTGAAGAGACATCTCTTCCCTAAGGACCTTTAATTCCTTTTCCTGCAGTCTGTCCATCCTTTCCTCCCATTTACTTTGCGATGAGTGCAAAAGCGACATCATGAGAAATGTGAGAATTGTTGTGGTTGTGTTAATTAGCAAGTGCCAGATTTCCCCCCAACCAAAAAATACGCCGGATGGAAGCCAGACTAAAATTAAAAGTAATGAAAATATGAACCAGTAAGGAGACCCGACTATTTTATTTGTGGATTCAGAAAATTTGCGGAACTTCTTTACAAGCTTACCTTTTTTATTATCGGGCAGGGTTGTGGGCATTAAGCAAATGTTAGGTTATTGAAATGGGGGAGTCAATAATTTAGAATCTTAGCATTGTTGATCGCTGCAATGAAATTAAGCGACTCGGCAAAATTCAAGCAAAGAGGAGCACATTATGAGCAGTATACGAGGTAGGCCCAAGCCAGCTAAGGTAAGTCAGCGCAGTAAATCTGTTAGGTGGAGTCACCCAGCTTTGCTTGAAGACCTGTTACCGCCGCCAAGTACACCACATCGCTATTTGCAGCGTTTGCGACTAGAGCGGTTAAGTCAAAAACCAAGTCTAAACTAAGAGGAGGTGATCCTCTTTCTAGAAAAGGCTTGCGGGGTGTTTTCACTCGCGGGCCTTTTTTTGGCTTGGTTGACACTCACACTGATACCGTGCTTTAATCACCGCTGTTAGAAAGAAACAATTATGAAGACTTGCGATGTATGCGGAAAAGGATATTTAAGGGGCAATGCTGTTGCTAGGGGTATTGGTAACCGTGTTACCAGACGAACCGGCAGAAGGCAGCTACCCAATTTGCGGGCTGTTAAGATGTCTTTAGAAGACGGTGGAAATAAAGTGAATCTTTGGATTTGTTCCTCGTGTCTTAAGAGAATGAAAAAAGATAAAAGAGATTTAGCAGTTGTGGACTTAGCGGATACTTCTAAAGTTTCTACAGCTACTAATTAATTTACGACAAATATCCGTTTTTAAATTCTTCCCAACTTAAAATATTTTTTCCCTCAATCTGGATTTTCTTGATCTGTAACTCATTTTGTACCCCATTGTTTATTACTGCTGTTTCGTAAATTTTTATTCGTTTATTACCATTTTTACTATCATTCCTGTCACCAGCCTCTATTGAGTTTCCACCCGTCAGCGCGGTCTCCGTAGATTTGTCATAAAGCTCTCCCAAAGTCGACCACGCAACGGGCCATGGGTTAAACGCGCGAACCATTGAGTCGATTTCGATAGGGGATTTTTTCCAGTCAATTTTTGCGTCTTCCTTGTAAATAAATGTGTGTTTTGGGTGCGAGGATGAATAAGTGTAAGTTGTTTTTTTATGATCTTGTTCTTTTGGAATTAATTTTCCGGAAACATAATCTTGCAAAATTTTTGGAAGCTTAGCTGCGGCAATTTCAAAAAGCGTTTTATAAAGTTCGCCCGAAGTTTCGCTTCCGGCTAAAGGGTAGGGGATTTGGAAAATAATTGGCCCCTCGTCCATTCCTTTTGTGGTAATCATGTACGAAATTCCCGCTTGTTTGTCTTGGTTTAAAATGGCGAACTGAATTGGACTTGCTCCCCTATAGCTTGGAAGCAGTGAGAAGTGAATATTTACAACTTTATGGGCTGGAAAACTGAAAATTTCCTCCGGAATTATGAAACTAAAGTCGGCGATCACCCCAAGATCGATTTTTGCGGCTTTCATAGCCTCAACGATTAATGCCCTCGTTCCGGTATTCAACTTGGCAATGGTTACGGTTTGTACTCGATTCTGCTCTGCCCACTCCTTTACAGCGGTAGACTTTAACACCTGTTTGCGTCCTACCTTTACATCGTCTTTTGTCACGCACAAAACTAGATTAAAATTGGAGTTTTTCAAAGCCTCCAGTATGGGAATTGATCTATCAGAAGTTCCAAAAAATGCAATATTCATAGCAACACTCATTCTGCGACCGCTCCAGTTTCTACTGGTGTGCCCGTCTCACGCTGTTTATTCAGTTCGTCAACCTCCGCTTCGGTATAAGTTTTGCCCGTAACCTTTGTCGTAAACAAAATCCCGTCTAGATGGTCAATTTCATGCTGAATAACCCGCGCCATAAAACCCGACTCGCTCATTCTAATAGGCTCGCCTCTTTCGTTTAGAGCTTTAATTTTAATTTTTTTAGCCCTTTCTACGTTTCCATAGGTGTCGGGAATGCTTAAGCAACCTTCCATTCCCAAAACCGTTTCATCAGATGAACTTATAATTTTGGGATTTATTAAAACGTATTCTTTTGTAAGATCTTCATCGGGATTTTCCGGGTTTTGATAAAATCTGCGAACCACACAAACGCGCTTGCTAACACCTATTTGAGGCGCCGCTAAGCCCGCCCCAATGGGATCCTTGGCCGCAAGAACCGTGTCTATGAGGTTTTGAATAAGCTGTTTTATTTCTGCGTTTGAAACTTCAGCAGCCCCAACTTTTTCAGCTGGTTTATTTAAAATTTCGTTTGGAATTGTGACAATCGGAACCACAGACATGGGGGTATTTTAACACTCGCAGGCAGATATGAAGAAACCAGGGACACGCCTTGCCTAATTCCGGGTAAGCAAAAAGATAAGGGCTCTCTTCCAGATTTTCTTGGAGAGGAGCCCTTACTCTATTTATAATTACATCCGGCGTTTAGGTTGCGGATGCGGACGCGGCAAGTTGTTTGCGCTCTAACTCCTTGGCTTTGTCTGGATACTTCTTCTTGTTCAAAAGCCAAGCATCGGCCACGGTCAGCGGTCTCCCAAGTCCATCTGCAGAGACGAATTTATATTCGTCCAAAAGCGGATTGTAAACTTGGATGCGATCCCGACTAAATGCATTTATCACTTTCCACCCCTCATTGCGGTGCTTGTAAAACACTCCCTTAATCGGCAGCCTCTTTCTCTTACTCTTTGCCATCTGCGTTACTCCCTTCTTAGGTTAGGATAGGAGTTTTTACCGCGCTGTCTCAGTTTCGGCCACGGGTGTAAACACTTTGCCCAACCCGTTTAGAGATATTGTCATTTTTCCCTGTCCGGAGCCGTGCTCCCTCAAGTTAACGTAGCCGTTAGCGGTATTTATAACGACCCATTTTGTCTTGAGTTTTTTGTGTCTGTAAATCGAGCCATCTGTTGGTGGTCTCATTACTCTCCTTTTTCGATTAGGATTGATCGACCATTGTTGCTTCGCCGTCGGCGAATTTCTTTTGCAACATGTCCATCGTCATAGTATTGGTGCCCTCATCTTCTTCACACACCGATGTAACCACATCGGTAACGCTGACACTTCTTACTCGCCAGCTTTTTCCATCCATTTGGAATTTAAAACCTACGCGCAATATTCCCGGATCCATCTAGCCTCCTACTACTCTTGTTTGTAGCCTTTTTGGTGGGTAAGCAGTCAGTCTTGCCCGGTCGCGTTCAATGACCCTCTTGACTTCCGACATGGGAGTGCACAGAGTTACAGCCGGATTTTGCTGGTTTTCCAGCCAAACATTGTCGCCCGCAATACTAGTAATTGTCCACCACCGGTTTCCAATCACAATCTCCCCTCCGAGTTTTATGTCCTGTTCATCAAAGATGATTGACATTTCTTAGTCCCTTTCCCAAACGTAGGATTTTTTCAGAAAAGTTCCGAATATGGCGATTCTACCACAAAACACTACTGTATTATCGGTCGCGCTATGATAGACTCGCTTTAATATGCTAAACAGGTTTTTTGGGCTTTTTTCCCATGACATCGGAATAGATTTGGGTACTGCAAATACGCTAGTTTATGTTCGCGGGAAGGGAATTTTGATCCGA
>CAZGUN010000022.1:0-10515 GCA_964529125.1 uncultured Candidatus Saccharibacteria bacterium | reverse complement strand
AACTTCCTGTTGAAGGTACTGTTAAAAATAAACAAGACAAAAAACAGAACCAGGTCCGCAACTGCTTCGTAGATGGCGTAGGGCATAAGTTCGTGGTTAAAGTAGTTTCCAAGTCTGCCAACGGCTTGCGCAAAAGGAACCGGCAATGAAAAAACATCCAACCACACCCACACGTTTTGCTTATGTTTTTTAAGAAAAAGCGTTAAGAAGGCTACGCCCGCAAGCAATGCTCCGAAAATTCCCAAACCCCCACGCCAAACCTGTGGTATACGCCACAAGTCAACGCTGTAAACTTCCCAGAAGTCTATTACATGGTACAAACGTGCCCCGAGCACACCAAAAACTATTGTCCAAAAAACAACTCGCCAGAAAAGTTCGCCGTCCAAACCCTTTGCCCGTGTAAGTTTTTCAGAAAAAAGAATAGAAACTAAAATTCCAGAAGCAATTAGTAATCCGTACATTAGAACAAAAAGAGGGTGTACAAAAACGCAACTACAAGAATAAAGGTGTATCCGTATATCGATCCCTTGTTCGTTCCAACTTTTAGCGACCAAAACCACTGATCAGCTTTTCCTTGCATGTACATTTCCCAGAATCTATAAATTGAGTTTAAGAATGCCGAAACGACAAGAGCTTTTATACCAACGTTAATGTTTGATGAAAGCACAAAGAAAGTTGCCCCGGCCAGCACAATCTGAAAAAGCCCGCTGTTTAAAGTTTTGTCCGGAACATTGTCTTTGTGAAGATGGGCGTAGGCTAAAAGGTTGCGCACATCTTTGTGCTTTACGTATCCTTTTATCATTGTTGAGAATTCAGAGGTTGGGTCTACAAAATAGGCGTGAATGATGTAGTCAAGATCAAGCACGAAAGTTCCAAGAAGACTTCCGACAAAAATGAGAATTATGTTAAGCACGTTTCTCTCGACGCGCAGGGCGGTTAAGACAATTGCTAGTGTGACGGACAAAAGTAAGGCAATTCTGTACATCATTTAAATGATAGGTTATTTGGGTTTCTTGCGCAATTCATCGCGAAGTTGGCCAAGTTTCCACATAAAGAGTTTTCCGGGCGTTTCGGCGTGAGTTTGCCCAATCACAAAGTCGCGGGCCTGTTCTAAGAGATTACGGTCTTCGGTTTTTGCCAATTTTATGTAAAGGGAGCGGTGTTTCTCATCGCGAAATTCCTGGGCGAGCCTGTTACCATAAGCTTGAAATTCGTAAGTATTACGTTTGTCGGAGGATAAATCTTTGATTTTGAGGATGTCTTTTAGGCTTCGCACTAACTGGATTTGGTTGTTTTATTAACTTGATCTTTAGCTAGCTGTCCAATTACGGGAAGCATGAATTCTTCATTCTGATAGGCTTTCCACATTACAAAAAGCCAGCCGAGAAAAAGAGCCAGGCTAAGCAGTGGAACAATAATTACGCCTATAAAGACTATGATTAGAGCGTTTGCAATGGCGGTAAGAACAAAAGCGGCAACTCCAAACATTATCGACTGCATAGCGTGAAACCTCACAAATTTATTGTTTTTTTCCATTACAAAAACAGCAATGCCTGTGAACGGAGGAATTAAGTAGGAGAGAACAGCTTCAACGTTTGGCTCTAGATCATAGGGTTTTTGGCTTATGGAGCTTGCGGTTTGTTTTGGCATACATAAATCGTAGCACAAACTAATGCTTGTCAACTACCGTGCAAACTTCGCGTTATAGAGTTGGGCAATTTCTTTTGGTGAAGTAGTGTCGGTTGGACTTTTGTCAGTTCTGAACTTTATTAAGCGCGGAAATCTTAAAGCGTACCCTGCTGAATGTTCTGTTGATTTTGAAAGTTCGTCCGCGGCAATTTCTACAACTATTTCAGGACGCGTCCAAACATCGCAGTTAAACTTTGGAGCAATGTCTGCGTTTTTTGGTTTTTCTTTTGTGGAGATGCTATCGGCGAGCTCGCGAAGTTTTACCCAATCTTCATCTTTTAGCCCCGAACCAACTTTTGTAATTGTTTTAAACAAATTTTGCTTTTCGTCCCAAATTGCCACCAAAAACCCTCCAATGCCAAACTTAGCCCGAGCGCCGCGGCCGTGGTAGTAGCCTAAAATCACACAATCTACCGTGTCGCCCAGTATTTGCTCGTCCGTCTTTTTCATTTTTACCCAGGTAAAACTTCTGGCGCCTGCTTCGTAAGGTGAATTTACTTTCTTGATCATTATTCCCTCGAAACCATCTTTTAACGCTTTCGCCCAAAACTTTGAAATGTCTTCAGCTTTTGAAGTTTGAACATGGCTGGCAATTTCTATTAAGCCCCCACCTTTTTTGCCACCTTTTATTACAGAGTTCAAGATTTCTTTTCGCTTAAGTAGCGGCTCATTAACAAGCGACTTTCCGTTAAGATACAAAATGTCAAAAACCATGTATTTGAGTGGAATCTGTTGGGCAAAAGCGGCAACTTCGTGTTTTCGTTTTCTCTGAATAGTCTCTTGGAATGGCAGAAACTCTCCCGTTTCCCTGCTGTAGCCCATCGCCTCGCCGTCAAGAATTACTGAATCAGCTTTAATCTGCTTGCCCGCGGCCTCAACTATGTCCGGAAACTGGTGGGTCGTTTCTTCCAAGTTTCGTGTGAAAGTTTTAATTAGGAAACTACTTCTTTTCCCAAAGATCTCTTCAACAAACATTTCTTGCTGAGTAAGATCACTAACTTTAACTTTTTTATTTCTATCCAGGTGAAGTTGAACGCGAGTTCCGTCAAATTTCTGCTCAACCCAAACTTCGCCCATTTTTTCCACAACTTCTTCAACACTTTCTAATCTTTGAGCCTTTTGCGCGTGAACCGGAACGCCAACTTCCATGTTTACGTTTTTAAGTCCTTTTAACCCGCTTTCTTTAACCTTTTTTGCAATAAGCCCAATGTCCGGATGAATTCTGTATCTGTCTTCAAGTTTCTTTTTCAAATCCTTGTCTTTTGCGCCATTTATTGTTTGAACAAGTGCGTCAAGAACCGTTAGCTCTGTAAAGCCAAGACGGACCAGGCTTAAGGTTATTCGCACAATGTACTTTGCCGAAAGGGAGTCGGCCTTTTGGAGTAATTGGGCCGACATTGAAGTTTTTTTCTCCTGCGAGCCGGAACCCGAGATTTTTGCAATTTCCAAAAGTTTTGTGTGAACATCATTTACGCTTAAATCAAACTTCTTATTTTTCTTGGCAAGATTTTCCGCAACTGTTCCTAAATCTCCCGATTGTGAATATTGCTTCTGAACTTCCTCCCCAGTTACACCGTAAGCTTGAGCAAGAATTCTTACCATCATTTTTTCTGCGATATTAAACTTTTCTGTTTCGAACTCAGCTGCAAGATAGCCAAGGGAAAGATAAATGCCCTTGTCTACTTCACCTACCGAAAGCTTTTCTATAAGACCCGTGAGAATCGAAGTTATTTCGAGGCGCTTTGGTGTGTTTTCGAGTTTTTGAAGGTACGAAGCCAGTTGCGAGAATTTCATTGCTTCATTATACTACGGCCATTGCGGCCCAAACGACCAAAGGAAGGACGTTAAGAGATGGCTCTAAAAATAGATTGGAGTAAGGTTAATTGGCACAGCATGGTAAATCGCAGCCTGATTGTGATTGCGTCAGGTGCAGTCTTGTTCTATGCAAGCATTGTGATCTTTTACTTTACGAAATCAGATCTGATTGCCGTGGTGGGTATTGCTGTGGGTGGGGCAATGTTACTTGGCTTCGCATCCATGTTCATAAGTGTTTTGATGGAAGACAGGCAGGGAAGTGGCTAATAAAAATAGGCTTTTCCCGACCTTACAAAAAGAGCGGCTCCCTGAGCTGCTCTTTTCATCTCAACTCATACCTCGACGATTTTGTGCTTCCCCGCCTCACCACAATCTTGGCATCCATAAGCACTTTTAAGTCTCGCAATATAGAGTCTTCCGAAACGCCAGGGAATACTTTGGGAAATGCCCTGTTTTGCAAAAGCCCGTAATCCTGCAAGAATTCCACAATCCTTTCTTGCCTTTCGGTAAGATGAACCCGACCGGAAGCTTTCGCAAGTTTTGTGTCGCGCGCAAGGAGAACCACCTTTTCTTTAACATTCGAAACTTCCCGCGCCATCGCATCTGTAAAAAACTCTAGCCATCCGGACAAATCCTCTTCGTCAGCACCATTCAAAGTTTTTTGGTACGTGGCTTTACTGTTCGCAAAGAATTCTTCCAAACTGTAATAATCATTAATTCCGTACCCGCTAACTTTTAGGCAAACTCTCATCGTGAGTTTTGCAATTGAAGAATTCATGGCATCAAATGGTTTTATTCCTTCCATCTGGGAGAGCATAATCCCGCAGGTAAGTATTGGGTGAGTTTCCTGGGCGTCGAGGCTGTTGTACCAGTCGAAAAGTTCAACCATCGAGGCTAAAATTTCTTCTGGTGTTACGCCACCTTCCAGCTTTGAACTTCTATACCTCCCCTGCTTTATCTCGGGCGAAACTTTTTCTGTTAAAGTTTTATGAATTCCTTTTATTTCTACTTCGTCCAGCTCTTTTGTTTGCGAAACTTCGTCAACTTCGTCTAAAGCGTTCTTGAAGTTTTCAATTTCCTGCGAAGTTTTTTTTGAGATTCCGTCGAGATACTTTTTAATTTCACTTGTTTCAAAAATTAAGCCCTCAGTAACAAGAGAAAATTTAATTGTGCGGATCCTTGCCTCTTTTTGCAACTGCTGTTCCCAATGAGGAAGAACAGCCTGCGATTCTATAACCGCCTTGCTGTACTCAATGCTAGCGACGTTTTTTAATATCTCGGATGTAATTGTATATTCGGGAACGTACACAAAAGAATTCTCGCATATTTCCCGCACGAATAGAATAGGTTTAAGTTGGATCTATAAGGAAATTCTTTCCAGACTACCGTTAAAATCCAAGTCTTCCGCGCTTGTAATAATAGTCTGCTGAAGGTCAATAATATTTATCACGGCTTCTCGGTGAGGTTGGTCCAATTCGGAGAAGATATCATCCAAAAGTAAAATTGGCCTACGATCCAAGTGTTCGTTTATAAAATCAATCTCGCAAAGTTTCAAAGCAAGTAGAGTAGTACGTTTTTGTCCACGTGAACCAAAACTTGCTAAATCAAACCCCTCAAGTTTAATAATAAAGTCATCTCGGTGAGGGCCAATCAAAGTTTGTGCTGAAGCAATTTCGGCGTCTTTGTATTTCTTTAATCTTTCTTCGCTTATTTCACTAATGTCATAATGAATTTCGTACTTCCCCCCATCGGCATTTAACTTTTCAGTGTGCTTGTGAATTCCTTCCTGCACGAAAGTAAAAAACACCCGACGTTTTGCCTGTAACAAACTTCCCATCGACAAGACTTTTTCGGTCCAATATTCAATTTCATCGTCCCCCGTTCCAAAATCCCGTATTTTCTCTAAGATCTTATTTCGTTGTCGTACAGCCTTTATATACTGGCTGTGAGTTCGTTTGTATTCTCTGTCAATTTGAAAAAACAGAAGGTCTAAATATTTTCTACGAATTGAAGGTGGTTGAGTAAGCATCTCAATGTCGTGTGGCGTAAAAAGAACTGTGTTTATGGTTCCAGCAAAATCACTTAGCGACTTGTTAACTTTATCGATCTTCACTTTTTTACTTGACATGTTTTGAAACTGTTCGCTTTTGGTTATTAACATTTCTAAGGTTTTTTTACCCCCGTTTGGTTTTATTTCCGCCTCAATTCTTGCGAACTTCTCGTCATGGGAAATCATTTCCCGGTCGTAGTGAGTTCGTAGTGAGTTCGTTGTTGCCAAAAGGTGAATCGCTTCCAAGATATTAGTTTTTCCTGACCCGTTTGGTCCGGTTATTAAAGTAGCGTTTTCACTAAACTTAAGTTCGAGATTTTTGTGATTCCTAAAGTTTGTAAGTTTGAGTTTGCTAAGTTTCATTAGTTTATCCTGTTACAATAGGCTTTCCTGATCGGTTTTGAGTTGGCAGTTTTCGCAAAAGTAAGTGCCGCGGCCGTTTAATTTCATAAATTTCACCGGAATGTAACACCTCGAGCATTCCGCCTTATCGTAAATTCTAAAGTAATTCTGGTGCTCGCCCTGCTTGCCAAAGATGTCCACGTACATTTTATCATCAAGGGTTGAGCCACGATTAGAAATAGATTCATTTAAAATTTCTCTAATTGCCGCCAGCAAATTTTTTGCCATTGGAGGGCTCATATCAGAAGTTTTTGTTTCAGGATGAATTTTTGCCATCCAAAGCGCGTCATTTGTGTAAATGTTTCCAATCCCCGAAATTACTGTTTGGTCGAGAAGCGCATTTTTTATATTTGTCCGTTTGTTTTGAATAAGTTCCAGAAATCTGTAGTGATCAAAGGTTTCAGTAACCGGGTCGGGCCCGTACTTGTTTTGCAAAATTTTATACTCCGCGCTATCGATAAGTTTTACCTTGCCGAACATCCTTAAGTCGGTGTACCTAAGCTCGCCGGCTTTCCCGTCTTTCTCGAGTGTAAAGATAACTCTTTCCCATTGATCGGCTTTAAAACCAACTTTTCTAAAAAGCAGGCGGCCCGTCATAGCAAGGTGAATTACTAGGAACTCTCCTGAATCAAGACCCAACACAATATTTTTCGCAACCCTGTGAATGTCAGTAATCTTTCGCCCAGTCAACTTTTTCTTAAAAACACCTGCACTTGGTGAAACAGAAAAACTGCCTTTAATTTCCGCCTTTTTAACCACAGCACCAAGAACGTGCTTTTTAAGATCAGATGTAATTGTGTGAACCTCTGGAAGCTCAGGCATTGTTGAGAGGCGAGAGGGTAGATTTTTGTTTTTCGCCCCACCTTTCCATCACAAACTTTTCAAACGTTTTTTCAAAAACTTCTTTCGAAAATTTCTGCGCATGTTTTTTTGAACCTTCAGAATCAAACTCTTTACCGCGAACTTTTTGGTCAAATTCTTTTAACTTCTCAACAAAACTTTCCAGATTTAAAGAATCAAAAAACATTCCATCTTTTCCTTCGCGAATAATTTCTAAAGGGCCTCCGGAGCGATGCGCTAAAACCGGAATCCCGTGTGAAAGAGATTCAACAAGCACGATTCCGAAATCCTCGTCCTCTCCCGCAAAAATGTATCCGAGAGAGTTATGCCAAAGCTTGTGTTTTTCTTCGTCCGAAACACGTCCAACAAATTCAATGTTACTTTTCGCCATTTTCTTAAGTTTTGCCTCTTCCACACCCGTTCCAATAATTTTTAGAGGAATGCCCAAAAGGTTGAAGGCCTGAATAATAAGGCCGAAGTTTTTGTAGTCGGAAAACCTGCCGATGGCGATGTAGTAGGGCTGCTGCATACTATCCTTTGCATAGACTTTATTCGCGAAGTCGGTTTCAACCGGCGGGTAAATTACTGTCGAATCCCGGCGGTAAAATTTCTTAATCCTTTTTTGAACGTTTTGCGAATTGGCTACCAGGAAATCCGCGCGTTGGGCTGCCAAGTAATCCCACACCTTCAAATAATGATCCACAAGCATAACAACTGGTTTGTAGTACCAGGCGTTACGTTTAGTACTTTCAACAGAGTATCCGTAAAGAAAACGCGGGGGAGTGTGAATGTAAGCAATGTGAAGTTGGTCGGGTCTTGTAATAACCCCTTTTGCGTACGAACTACTGCTAGAAATTATAATGTCGTATTCGGAAAGATCGAAGTTTTCAAAAGCCAGGGGCAATAAAAAGGTAAAATATTTTGTAAGTATTGGAAATTTTCCCAGCGCGGAATTTAATCCTGTTGTTCCCGTGATAATTTTCTTCGCTCTGCTTTTGAAAGACTCGCCCATCGCCGCGGAATTGTAAACAGATGTATAAACCGGTGCGTCGGGAAAGATATCTAAAATTGCCTCCACCACTTTCTCGCCACCACCGTGTTGGGTTAGTGTGTCGTGAACTATGGCAACTTTGGGAGTTTTCATGTGAGCATTATAGCTGATGGCTCGAAATTTCGAATAAAACTATAGCTTTTGAAAATGGGCTATGTTACTTTTTATTAATGAGAGGATTTGCTGTCCCGTTATTGCTCATAGTGGTGGTACTTTTAGGAGGTTTTGCCTTCTACTTTTTTTCGACAAATTCCCGCGAGAATGTAAAAGGAGTTTCAACTAGTATCGCCGAGCAATCGGTGCCTGGAGTGACAGTTTCGGTTATTGCCAGCTCCCCGGCCTGGGATTTGGTGGAATATGTGTGCGCTTCCGCGGAGGAATGCTTAGCCTCTTTAGGCTCAGGGAAAAGACTCTCGACCGTTAGTGGCGGGGCGACAGAGCTTCGCGAAATAAAGGTAAGTTACTCGGATGATTGGAAGGGTTTTTCGTACCTTAAGCTTTATGTTAGGCCAAGTGGGCTTGGGGCGAACAGGTCGTTTCATGTTGTAGCGGCGGGCGATGTACCTGGCACGGTAGTAAAAGACGATATGGTTCTTATTCCTTTAGATCAGGTTTCAGTCAAATTTTATAAATCCGCGACTTTCAGCGATCGTTAGTTTTTAAAAAGAGAAAGGCCAGCGAATTTCTTCGTGGCCTTTACATCTTTCTCCTTAACCATTTAATTTTACATTTCTAGGTATGCGGCTCCAACTGTAAGTTGCATACCATCCAGCGCCATTCCTGGTAGCCAGGCGTAAAGTCCGCCCTCATCATTTGGCTCAATCTCCCGCACTTTCACCAGTGTCCAGCCTTGGTTGGGGGCATTGACCAGTCTGAAAAGAGGCGGGTCAGAGCGATAGTCAAAAAAGTCTGCCGGCACATAAAAAGATAATGCGTTTTGGCCGGTTGGAGTAATTTTTACCTCCATCATCTCGCCAGATTGTTGAAAGTCAAGAGCAGAATAGGGCTGCCCCTCGACTTCAATCCCGACGTTTTTCCTGAATTGCGCGATAACTTTCATTGTCTCCTCGTTTCACAAGTTTATTTTTGGAACAAAATGGAGCATATCATATTATAGGTTCGGTTTCTATTCAATATTTGAGTTAAACTTAACCTATGCAGGTAGTCAAAAGAGATTCAAAACTGTGGAACTATTTGTCTGAAGAACTAAAAGGCCTAATCGAAGATGGCGAGCACCTTTTAACTGAATGCCACACCCTTTCTGGAAAAATTTCAGATTACTCATATTTGGTGTTTCCTTTCGCGAAAGCTTACGAAGGTTTCTTAAAACATTTCTTTTTGGATTTAGGTTTAATTAAAGATTCGGATTTTTTTGGCGATGACATTAGAATTGGAAGAATCCTAAACCCGTACTTTATGAAGCAGGAGTATTCAGTTTACGCGAAGCTTAAGAGACACAAAGAATACGGCGAAGAAGTTCCGCGCCAACTTTGGGAAATTTGGATCAAAGGACGAAATCAAGTTTTCCATTACTTCCCACATAATTTTAGGAAACTATCTCGTGAAGAAGCAGCCGAAATAATTGATGGTTTTGTGAAGGCAATGGAGGGCGCTGTTGGTAAATTGGATTAGTGTTACAATCTTCCCGCAATGAAAAGCTTGAATAAAAAAGTAGCTGTCGGATTAAGCGGAGGCGTTGATTCTGCCGTTTCGGCGTATTTGTTAAAAGAGCAAGGTTACGAAGTTGTGGGCGTTTATATGCAGTGTTGGGACGAAAAAGCCGACGGGTGTAGAGCCGAAGAAGACAGAGCAGATGCTGCAAAAGTTGCCGCGCATTTGGGAATAAAATTTTCGCATCTAAATTTTATAAAAGAGTACAAAGAAAAAGTTATCGATTATTTTTACGCTGAGTATAAAGCTGGACGCACTCCAAACCCCGACGTTTTGTGTAATAAAGAAATAAAATTTGGGATGTTTCTGGACTGGGCGATGAAGGAAGGTTTTGATTTTGTTGCAACCGGGCATTACGCGCGTATAAGAAAAGTTGGGGAGGGCAAGACTGCGAAGTTTAAACTGCTTAAAGGCGTTGACGATACAAAAGATCAATCGTACTTTTTATATTTGCTAAATCAGCACCAACTTTCTAAAACAATTTTTCCAGTAGGAGATATGAAAAAACATGAAGTTCGAAAAATTGCAAAACGAATTGGCGTCCACAACGCCGAAAAACCTGACAGCGTGGGCATTTGTTTTATTGGAGAGGTTGATATTAAAGAGTTTCTAAAAAAGAAGCTTAAGGCAAAAGTTGGTTCGCTTGTTACCAAAACTAGCGAAGTGGTTGGTGAACACGATGGCGTTTGGTTTTACACAATTGGCCAAAGACACGGATTTAGAATCAACAAATATTTTGGACTGCCCTTGTACGTAATAGGAAAGAATGTTAAGAAAAACGAGCTAATTGTTGGTTTTGCGAAAGACGGAAGGCGAGAAGAGTTTGGGGTTACGGATTTGCATTGGATTAACGAAAAACCTGCAATAAATTTTGAAGCTGATGTTCGAATAAGACATTTGGGCGAGTTATACCCAGCTAAAGTTTCAAAAGACTTAGTTAAGTTGGAAAACCAAGTGTTTGGAGTGGCTCCAGGGCAAAGTGCTGTATTCTATATAG
>CAZGUN010000021.1:0-10732 GCA_964529125.1 uncultured Candidatus Saccharibacteria bacterium | reverse complement strand
ATTCCGGATGTTCTGTAACTGGTTCTACTTCGCAAACAAAATGTAGACCACGACCATCGAGATCGTAGACCGCTTTACCTGGGTACTTAATCTTCAACTCGGTAATTATACGTGTTACCCGCTGTTCCGTGGTTTCTTTTCTCATATGGTTGATTATACATTGGCAGGAGTTGCAAGAAGTTTGCAATAAACACTAATTTACATTCCTTCGCAATTGTCCCTATAATCAACATGTGAACACAAAAGGCTTTGCAAACGTAATCCTCATCGCTTTAGTTGTCCTTTTTATTGGAGCCGCCAGTACGATTGGGTACCTAACTCTTAAAGAAAAGTTTTCTAGCTCTACATCAAACCCAACCCCCGATCCTCTAACCGTTCCCCTAGATTACAACTTCACTTTAAATAAAGGCCAAGTCGCCAAGATAGGAAACACCGGTTTGGAAGTTACGATTATTGGGTTTATGAACTCTGGTTGTCCTGCTGGGGCCCAGTGTTTTTGGTCGGGCCAGGGCATTGAGTTTGAATACCGCTTTAACGGGGAAGTGGAGAGCGGTGTAAATCTTGTGCAGGCCTTTGGGTTTGGGGTTACCGTGGTTGAAAGCGACTACGAAACTTACGCCAGCCTTGTTGTTGAGAGAACGCTTTGGAATGAAGAAGCAGACAACTGTGGTCTCGACAATGTTCCAAGCTTCACCTCAATTGGTCTACAGGAGACCGGCGAGGGCCCGGATGGCAATATAAACATGGGATTTTGGAGCATATCTTTTGAAGGCGGGGCCCTTAGCTGGATACATTCCGATTATGGCGAAAACGGAACCTACTCCTGCGATAACGGTGTTATACAAGCTCAAATTAGTTATGGCGGCGAGATGACTCCGCCCCGTTCTATAACAGCTAGTTACGATGAAACCAGCGGAATTTTAACGTGGGAAGGCGTTGACTACGCAAATATCAAATAAAGGTTTATAAAATGTTGTTTTCCAAGCTTCATAAAAAACACGAAAAATTTCTAACCCCAACACCACACAAGGCTTTTTTGACAGCAGTACTTTTTGCTGTCACAGCAGCCATCTCACCACTAATTTATAAATATCTGATACTAAACGCCAGGCTCACAGGGCTTCCCCTCCCGTTCTTTTTTAGGGGAACTAATTTCGCTACGTTTTTTTGGGCTTACCTGGTTGTTGATTTAGTTTTCTGGTATTTAATGGCCTGCGTTTTGGCTCATTTGGGTAAGGTTATAAAAAAGGGTTAGGCTAGACGAACTTTCTCAACTCATCATCTTCTTCGAGTTTTTTAATAAGATTGCTTATTTCAAGTACATTGTCTTTGTGAACAACAATAAGTGCGTCTTCCGTGTTCACCACAACCATATCCTTAAGTCCAATTGTTGCCAAAACTTTATTTTTCTCTTCGTTTATTAGAAGCGAATCTGTTGTGTTGAAATTGTAAACCATACCACTATTAAAATTTTTTCCTCCATTGCCAACCAACGCCTCCTTTAGTGCGTACAGACTTCCTGGGTCGGACCACCCCATGTTTGCAACCAAGACGACAGCTTGTTCAGCTGGAACTTTTTCTACAATGGCGTTATCAAAATGAATCGCCTCAAGTGTTGGATAAACTTTTCTCAAGACGTGAGCTTCTTCAGTGGTTCCAACCGCCTTTTGTATCTGCATAAGTTTCTTATGCATTCCAGGCATAAGTTTTTTGTAAAGTCCCACAACAAAATCTAGATCCACAATCCAGTAACCGGGATTCCAAACCCACTCGCCCGAAGCAAACATCTTTTTACACTTTTCAAGAGGTGGTTTGTAGTGCCATTCCATGTATTTGTAAAGATCTTTTGAAATTTGTTTACCAAGATGTATCCAGCCTAGGTTATTTTCCGGATATCTTGGTTTTTCACCTACAAACACTAGCTGCTTTGGATTTTCTTTAATTAACTTTTCACCGCTTTTTAAAATAGAGACGAAGTTTTTTGGATTTTTCATTAAATGGTCTGACCAAAGTATTGCAACCGGACCCGAGTAGCCAAGTTTTTGCAGACGGACTAGGTTGTAGCCAATTGCCGCAGCTACATCACGCTTTTCCGGTTCGCTAACAATGTTTGCGGTAGGAATTTGTGGAACCTGATCTTTAACAAGTGAGGCGTATTTTTCGTTGGTACTAACGTAAATATTTTCTATACCAAAGGTTTTTTCGACTCTTTCTACGGCGAGTTGAAGCGTAGATTTTCCATCAAAGATTCTTTTGAACTGTTTTGGGATGATTTTTCGTGAAAGAGGCCAAAATCGGGTGCCGGAGCCGCCGGCAAATATTACGATTTTCATGCGGGTATGATACCACTTTGTGTTAGAATTTGCCTGTCTTGACGCGTACCTTGGAGGGATGCGAAAGTGGTCTAATCGGCTCGCTTGGAAAGCGATGCGCTCCGAAAGGGGCACGGGGGTTCGAATCCCCCTCCCTCCGCCAAAGCTATAGCTACGGTAATTGCTTTTGGTATTTCTTCGTGTTATACAGTCATAAATGACTCCTATAGATGAAATTAAGCAAAAAATAGACGTTGTGGACTTAGTTGGTGAATATGTTGATCTTAAGAAAGCGGGCAGGAATTACAGAGGCTTGTGCCCGTTCCACAGCGAAAAAACCCCTTCTTTTATGGTTTCCCCCGAACTTCAGATTTTTAAGTGTTTTGGATGTGGCGAAGGCGGAGATATTTTTAGCTTTTATCAGAAAGTTGAGGGTCTCGAGTTTCCCCAAGCTTTAGAAAACCTAGCTGAAAAAACTGGCGTTAAGTTGCCTAAGAAATCATACGATCCTGACAAAATCCAAAAAAAGAAGATTTATACCTTGAACGACTTATCCGTCCGTTTTTATAATTATTTGCTAACCAAACATAAGGTTGGCAAACAGGCCTTAAAGTATTTGAAAGACAAACGCAAGCTAAGTGATGAAACAATAAAAAGTTTTAATCTTGGTTACGCTCCTGATTCATGGGATAGTCTATCGAATTTTTTGAAAGGCAAGAAACATACAGCCGAAGATGTTTTGGCTGCCGGCCTTATTGTTCAGGGCAAATCCGGAGGTTTTATTGATAAGTTTAGAAAAAGAATTACATTTCCCTTAACGGATATTGGCGGTAATGTTGTGGGTTTTACTGCAAGGGTTTTAGATGATGGGGAACCAAAATATTTAAATACACCTGAAACTTTAGTTTTTCATAAAAGTTCATATTTGTTTGGATTAGATAGGGCTAAAGTTGCGCTTAAAAAAGAAGGTGCGGTTTTTGTGGAAGGCCAGATGGATGTTATTAGCGCGCATCAGGCCGGAATTGAAAATGTTATAGCTACCTCTGGAACTTCTCTGACGGTTGGGCAACTTAAACTTCTTTCCAGATACACCACGGATATTACCTTTGCTTTTGACTCAGATACGGCGGGTCTTAACGCACTGCATCGCGCAATTGAGCTTGCCGAAAAGCAGGGATTTAATATTAAGATTGCAATGATCCCGGAAGAATATAAAGACTTAGACGAGTTTATTCAAAGCGCCCCGAAGAAAGTAAAGGTGTTTTTGGAGGAAGGGATTCCTGCTTTTGACTTTTTCCTGGTTTCGGCTTTAAGGCGCCACAATGTGCAAAGTCCAATTGGCAAGAAAAAAGCCATGGTTGAGCTAGTTCCCATCTTTAGCCAGATTTCCGACCCGGTTCTGCGGGATCACTATATTAAGCAGATTTCGGATAAACTCGACATTACCGAGACTGTTGTGGCAAGCTTACTGACCGGTACGGCTTCCGAGGAGGCGCGAGAATATATTTCAATTAGGGAAAAAAGCGAAAAAGACGGAAAGGGTGTTGAACAAAAGCTTGGACTATCTAAAAAGTCTCCGGAGGAGTATATTTTGGCACTGTTGCTTAAAGCGCCGATTGAAAGTTCACAAACTGTGCTGTATAAACTTGGGCAGAAAGATTTTGTTGACGAAAAGCTGCAAGAAATTTTTACGCAGCTTAAGGCTTATCTTACGAGCAGAAAGCGCAAATTTGATATTCAGGCTTTTGCCAAAAAGTTTGATGAGGAGCTGAACGGGTTGGTAAATGAGCTCTACCTTTGGGACCTTGGCGAGCTTAATGAGAGCGAAGTTCGTTTTAACCGCGAACTTGAGGGCATATTTAACTCGGTTAAAAAAAGAACTGCTAAACGTGAGCTTAAAGGCCTTGGTGAACAGATAAAGCAGGCAGAACTTGCGAAAGATAAGGTGCTTTTGAAAGACCTATCCGAGCAATTCGGAGAGCTTTCAGGGAAATTAATTTGATACAATTGACAGGCAAGTGAGGTAAAAGGCATATGGCAAAGAAAAGCAATAAAAAACCACAAAAGCCAGTTAAAAAGACAACTAAAAAGGTAGCGAAGCCGGTAAAAGTTGTAAAAATCGCAAAAGCTGTCAAAGCGCCAAGAGTTCCAAGGGTAAAAAAGAATACCCAAGAAAAAATAGATCCCAAACTAAAAAAACTAATAACCAAGGGTAAAAGAAGAGGCTATCTTACTCAAAAAGAAATCCTAGAATTTTACCCAGACGCCGAAGAAAATCTCGAAGAGCTAGATTCCCTTTACGAGAAATTGCTGGAAGTTGGTGTAGACGTTTACGATGTTGAATCGGAAAAAGAAGCCGAAAAAATAAAAACAGAATCTGATCTAGACTTATCCAAAGTAAAACTTGATAAAAGCCTCTCCGCCGACCCTGTAAGAATGTACCTGCGGGAAATTGGAAAGGTTGATCTTTTAACGAAGGAAGAAGAAGTAATGCTCGCGAAACGTGTCGAAGTTTTGAGAATCAAAGAATTTAGGGACGAGCAGAGAAAAGAACTTGGTAGGAAACCAACAGTTAGGGATCTGAAAAAAGTAAGTGACTGGAATACCCCGATGATTAGGGAAATCGATAAATTCTCTAAGGAAGTGACTTTGAAAGAATGTGAATTGGCTACACAGCGCCTAACACAGGCAAATTTGAGACTTGTGGTTTCTATTGCGAAAAAGTACATGGGCAGAGGTTTATCGTTTCTGGATCTGATCCAAGAAGGAAACATAGGGTTGATGCGGGCAGTTGAGAAGTTTGACTGGAGACGGGGCTTTAAATTCTCAACTTACGCAACCTGGTGGATTAGACAGGCTATAACCCGCGCCATTGCCGATCAGGCAAGAGTAATACGAATTCCGGTCCACATGATCGAAACAATTAATAAGTATAAAAAGATTGCTAGAGATTTAGAGCAAAAATTGGAACGTCCAGCAAAACCAAAGGAAGTCGCCAAAGTTATGGAGATTGAAGTAGAAAAAGCGCAGGAAATAGTAAAAATAATGCAGGACACAACTTCGATAGAGACGCCGGTTGGAAAAGAAGAAGACAGCAGACTGAAAGATTTTATTGAAGACAAAACTACCATGTCGCCTTTTGATATGGCAAGCCACGAATTGTTGAGAGGCCAATTGGAAGGTGTTTTAGAAACTTTGAATGATAGAGAACGCCGGGTTTTGGAGTTAAGGTTTGGCTTACGTGACGGAAGAAGCAGAACCTTAGAAGAGGTTGGTCGCGAATTTGGCGTCACAAGAGAAAGAATTAGACAAATTGAAGCTAAGGCGCTGAGGAAGTTAAGACACCCATCGAGAAGTAAAAGACTTAGAGATTACCTGTAGTTCCTCTACTTCGTAACATTTTCATAAATAAAAACATCGGAAAGCGGAATAAGGTTGGGTTTTGGTAGGGTAAATGACTTTATCAACCTAAAACTTTCGGGATCAAGAAGTGCGCTTTCAAAACTTTCTAACTTTTCAACATAAAACGGAAATTCTTTTTTAACTTCAGGCCTTTTGAAGTTTTCCATTGGCCGAGAAGAAATTACCACGTAATCAAAAAGCCTTGGGTCAGGGGGCGCAAAGAACTGCGCGCCTTCAGAAGTGTAGACAGGGTACTGAATAAGAGTGACGGTCCCCAGTTTATTCATGGCATCAAGCCCCTCCTCGGTTATAACTAGTTTTGTCGAGAGGGGGTCAATATTTTCTTGCATCCAGTAGTAGGCTTCCGATTTTGGAACTTCGCGCCTAAACTGGCCCAAAAGAGTGGCCGGGAAGTACGCTACGACGGCAATTGTGATGGCGGTAAGCAATATGGCTAGGGGCTTGCTTAGCTTTTGATTGATTTTATACAGGCCGTAGGAGGCGTAAAGAATTGTTATTGGCAGAATCGGCAATAGCCATCTGTCGACTCTTCTGCTTCCAAGTGAAAAGAAAAGTAAATAAATAACTATTTGCCCCACAAGAAATATGTGAAAAGGAAGCTCGTCTTTTTCGCGGAGTTTCTTGAAGATTCCCACGAAAGAAAGTTCGGCAATGACAAATGTTGAAATGTAAAAAAGCGCGAGCAAATATTTGAATGGAGAGTAGTCAACCGAGTCCAGCGCGATTCCCGACTCCTTTGTCACCATTTCCAAAACCCGAAGCAAAAAGTTATCACTAAAAACTAGCGCGAACGGGTTCGTAAAGAGAAAAGCCGCCAGAATAATAAGAATAAAAGCGAAAAAATTTCGGTAATCCTTTTTATGCACGAAAATATAAAGATAAAACGGAAGCGCGAGCAGAGCCGTTATTTTAGTTCCCACCGCCAGACCAAATAGAATTGCCGTTAAGACTGTAAGTAAGGTGTCTGCTCCCTCTTTTCGAAAATAAAAATAAAAGGGAACAAACGATGCTGTCAAAAGAAAAGTAATTATTAAGTCCGCGTTTGCGTAATGCCCGTGAACAATCAACATCCAGTTTAACGAAAGAAAAAGCAGTGAGAGTAAAACTCCCTCGTGATTCTTGAAAACTTTTTTATAAAGCCAAGCGCCTGCAACAACAATTCCCAAAGACAGAAAGGCGTGAAAGATTCTAATGAGCAAATACATGTTTTCTTTTGGAAACTGCACATTCAACAGGTTGTGAACCTTGCTTGCGACCATTATTAAAATCGTGAAAAGATAGGCGGGAAAAGTTCCGTAAACATAAGAAATAGGAATTAGCTTGTAATAGTCGTTGTTTGCCACAATATTTCGAATCTGAAAGGCGTAGAAAATCGCAGGTTCTACAAGCTCAGGTTCATCAGCGCGGAAGCTTTGAGGAAGGCCAAATTCTATGTGATAAAGCCGCAGAAACAGACCTAAGGCTAGTATTGCGAAAATGAGAAGAGTGTTTATTTGTTTATTCATTTGCTTGCGGTACCGGAAAGTATTTCCCTTGTCTTGGATTTATAGCTTTCCACGTCTGGTTGGTCAAATGCGTTTACTCCCATAAAATGGCCTAGAAACATCATTTCAATCATTTTAAATTGCATAAAGTACCCCAGGCTTTTTTCACCGACTTCGCCTAAATCTATCTCAACAAATGGAATCTTTTTTTCGGCGTATGCGTATGTAACAGCTTTGTAAATTGCTTCCATAATGTCATTGGCGGTTTTGTTTTTAATATCCTCAACAGGAGAAAGGTAAAGCTGATCTGGAATTTTTACACTTTCTTTTGGGCTTGCCCATACGAAATTAAAAAACTTATCTTTTGGCCCGCCAGCATAGAGCTGTTCAACTGAATGTAGGTCTGTGGAACCTATCGAAACGGTTGGAGTTATTCCTGCACCGCCTTTTCCAAGGCTTTCGCCCAAAAGCTGCCTGTACCATTTTCCAAGAGACTCAAGTTGTGGTGAAAATAAGAAAGTGTCGTTTATAACCTTACCATTTTGGTAATTAAGATACACAGAAATTGCTGATGTGGCTGAGAGATTATTTTCAAGTGACGTTTCCAAACCCTGCTTCCTTCCCTCCATTGCACCTTCCAGAAGTTCAAATATATCAATCCCCGCACTTGCCAGTGGAAACAACCCCACAGGGGAAAAAATAGAATAGCGATCCCCAACCGCCTTTTCAATTGTTAGCAAATTAACTAAACCTTTTTTATTCGCGGCTTCCCAAAGTTCGGAATCTTTTTCTGTAGTTATAACTAAACGTTCATTTATTTTCGGAAAATTATCGGCAATAATTTCTAAATTGGCCAAAGTCTCAGTAGTGGTTGCGGATTTACTAATTACATTCACAACAATATCTCTTGGATCCTCGATCTGCTTTAGAAGATTCGCAAACTTGTATAGAAATTCCGAGTCGCTTGTGTCTAAGAATATTAACTTTGGGAATCTGTCTGGCTGTATAACATCGAAATGCCCAAGAAGAGCATCGTAAATCGCCTTAGCGCCCAGTCTTGCACCACCAATTCCAATGTTCACAAAATACTTAAGCCTATCTGTAGACATTTTGTCTCTCATGGTTAGAACTTCACGAACCATCTTTTCGTCGAAAGGAAGGTTTATTGTGGACTCGTGCTCTTCGTACGAAATTTCGTCGCCAGCGTTTCTTGCGACGGTTTTTAGTTTTTGGATATATGGCACGAGCTTTTCGAAAGCCTTGTCGTAGTCGGACTTTTTGATGAGAGAATTTTGGGACAGAAGATTCATGGGGTAATTATAGCTTAGTGTGGGTACAAAAAGTGAGAAGACGCCCTGCAATGTCGTTAGACATTACAAAGGCGCCTTCTTTTGTAGACTCGCTGTTCGTTGGCCTAGCTTTGGCTTTGGTTTTGGCGGCGACGAACTTCAGTCCACCAACCCTCGTTCTGATTCCAGGGGCGCGCTGTTGGCGTGCGTCCGATCAGGCCTAGGTGGAAACAGGTAGCGAGCATGGACACGAGGCAGTGGTTGTCCGGCGTTTCCGTGAAGTCGATCTCATCGGCGTAGAACCACTTAAGCTTCCCGATCATCTCGTGCTCGCCTGGAGTAGGCGGACGAATCATGCTTTCGTCGTGGACGAAAACAAGGCCGTAGTGGTCCAGAACCGGGGCCCATGCGCGATCCATAGAGGCGCGAATGGCGATGCGGGGCTTGTTGGAGATCCCTACCTCTTCGGCGGTTTCAGCAGCAGCCGATTCCAGATCGCTCAGGTTTTTCGCGCCGTAGCCACCAGGGATTCCCTTTACGGTCACGCCCCAGCGGTAGAGAGTGCGATTGACCTCTTCGCCTGCGACATCGACACGGCCTTCGGGAAGCAGAACGATTTGATCGTTCGGGTCGCCTTCCACCCAGGTCTGCAGGTTGCCTTGCCGATCGAGATACGTGTTGTTTGGGCGAAGCTGGAAGCGTTCGCGGATCACGGGCCGGCGCTCATCGATCATACCGAACATGATATTGCCCTGCGGATCGAGTTTCACCGGCGTAATGAAGACGCTGGGAGTGCCGTACTTGGTCGCCTCGTCAATGGCGCCGTTCTCACGGAGCATGAGGCTATAGAGCACCTCGACGGGCTTACCATCCTCGATTTTGAGCATGAAGCTAAGCTGGGTATTCCCGAAATTCGGGCTACCCATCCCAATGATCTGGCCGTCTGCTGACATTACCGGTGTCCAGGTTGGCTTTTTGCCTTCCTTCACCAGCTTTTTGAAAGCCGCGAGCAGCCCATTAGGAACATCGTCGTAACGAAAAACTTTTTGCGTTACAGCCAAAATAGCCTCCTTTGCTATGTTGCTTGGCTTGTTACATCTAATCTGGATGTGATATTACGAGTGGGATTATACCTTATAGTGGGGTTGTGGTCAAGGCTATGGGGTCGTGGTATTTATGATACTGACGGGCTTAATCTGGTCTATATCATTTCTGTTAATCCACCCAGCCCCCACCTCCAGCACATATTTCGCATCTTCCTCAGGCCCATAAGTCCTACACATATCGCGTAATTTATCCATAGCGGAACCTTCCACAGTACAAGGCTGAACATTTTCCTCAATATGCACAATTTTCATGTCAGATCCGATCCAAATAATATCTAGCGGAATATAAGTATTAGCCATCCAAAATGCATGCTTGCCCTCGGATGGAAAGATAAACAGCATTCCTTCGTTTTCGCCCAAACTTTTTCTAAACATCAAACCTTTTGTTCTTTTAGCAACGGTATCAGCAAGTTCCACCTTCACAATCGTATCTCCAATTTTCACATGAGAGATATTTTTAGTGCCACCCATTTTGTTTGCAAGAATTTCTTTTGCAATAAATAAAACCAACAGTAATCCCACTACCGCAATTAATATTAAAAAGGCTTTTGTGTTCATAACTTCCTAAGTATACCTTCGCAGTTGCATCAAAAGATACTTCGCGACATACTTAAAATATGCCCAATGCTCCAACAAAGGAAGAGGCCCGTAAAAAACTTACCCCAGAGCAATATCACATAGCTTTTGAAAGAGGCACGGAGCTTCCGTTTAGTGGAAAGTACACCGATATTCACGACGAGGGAGTTTATAAGTGTGCGGTTTGTGGAGAAGCCTTGTTTCTTTCGACTACAAAATATAATTCTGGATCCGGTTGGCCAAGTTTTTATGAAACAATGGAAAAATCTCCCGTTCAGACAAAAGTTGATGATAGTTTGGGAATGGTACGAGACGAAGTTGTTTGCGGAAACTGTGGTGCGCATTTAGGTCATGTTTTTGATGATGGGCCAGACCCTACTGGCAAAAGATATTGTATTAATTCATGTGTTTTGGAATTTGACCCCTCCAAATCTTTATAGACACGTTACAAAAACGACTGAAAGTTCCCGAAGGAAATTCCAGTCGTCTGTTTTTGTTGGCGCAGCTCAAGCTTTTACAAGTACGGGGTTGTAGAGATGTTT